>JAIDHZ010000396.1 GCA_029052995.1 Lachnospiraceae bacterium
AGCTGTACTGTATACTCCTTCAAATGCTTTACATTTTCACTAAGCCTTTGTGCCCGCTGGGTAAAAATTGCAAACCGCCTGGCATTCTCTGCCGGAAACATATCATTTTCATTATCACTTAACATTTCTCCCACATCAATCAACTGCTCATAATAATTCCAAATAAACATAAGTTCTTTTTTTATCTCTAAAATCTCGTTGATAAAAACAGGCTGAATTCGCTCCTTCAACATCCTATTTTCCAGTGTGCTCATATTGATTTCCATATTTTCCAAAAATTTGCTGTCATCTGTTATCAGGATATTCAAAAAATGATAAAGAAATTTTTCAGGTACAGTCTGCCGCAGTCCCTGTCCATCATCCTCATATCGGGATATAACCTGTTCAAACTTTTTCTTAATATTGCCTCCCTCATCATGGACACTTACAACGAGACATAAATCCCGGCGTATATAAAGTGCAACCCGGTCTTTTTCGCCAAATACATCCAACAGATGAATCAGATCTAAAACTGCGAATGACAAATCATTAGACACGTAATGATTGCTCCTAAAATTATATAGATTCCCCTCACATTCCATTACAGTCTGCTCCGGGAATCCATACATAACATAATCGTCCTTCAATTCCTCTAATGTAATCAGGCCTACTCTTCCAGACTTTAATTCGTAAAACATAATTCCACACCTTTTTCTGTATAATTCACTTTAATTAACAATCAAACATGCTGTTAATTAGTGCGGGGTATACCAGTATAACTCACATTAAATGCCTTAATGTTGGTTATACTAGTATACCCGAAAAAGGAAGAAATATTAGCAGTTTTTACAATTATGAGAAGATATCCTCAAAAAAGTCCTTAATTGCATCAAATATCTTTTGCAGAAAATTCTTTGCCTGTTCTTTATCAATACCCATATCCTCTAAAGTATTAAATAAATCCTTAGCCTGTTCCTTCATACTGTCAAGATCAAGATCCAAATCGCCAATCTTCTTCATCAAAGAAACAATTGACTGTTTTTCACTATCTGATATAGAAATACCTAACTGGTTTGCACCTTCATCAATTACAGCTCTTATAGTATCTTCATTATCAAGACCTTCTTCTACAACCTTAGCCTTCACAAATGCCATTAACTGCTCTATCTCTTCGGAATCTGTACCTTCAGCCATCTCACTAGTAATTACAAGCTCATTAACTGCTGCATCCATGCTGTTTTCTGAAATGGCCTCGCCCGTCAGCTGGGAATAAGCCTTCATTGCACCGACTAAAGCTGCTGTACCCGTAATTTCAAACGGTCCTGCCACAATTACATTTGCATTTTCAATTCCGGCAGTAATCAAGGCATTAGTATACATTCCTGATGTACAATAAGAAATATTTTTTGTCTCCACATTAATTCCATCTCCATCTTTACCCGTTACCACAATAACAGAGGAAAGAGCCCGGGAACCAATCACATTTGAATCGAGATAATCTCCCAAATACTTCTTCTCATCATCATTGGTAATCTCTCCCACCGTATAGCCTTCCAAATCTTCATTTGTAATACCAAGCAGCTGCATTACCTTTGACTTTTCGTCACCGCTTAAATCTGCACCAAAGGATACATATACATCTTTGGGATTTGCCTCTGTCACTGCATCAGCTCTTGCTGTTAAACCTGTCACTGGTAATGTAAGCAGCATGGTTAATGCCAAAACAGCCGCTGTTACCTTCTTATATAATTTTCTCATAATAATCCTCCTAACTTACTAATTGAATCATGCTATATACTTGTACATCTGCGACTTAATTACAGGATGTACTTTTTAACGCATCATGCCGAATTGCCGCATCAACACATTACGTCTTTGACATAATAGCATTCCGGCCTCCATACGTCAAGAATTTGTAAAGTTAATTGCGTCTGCCCAAAAATCTTGAAACATAGTAAAGAATCTGCATAATAGAAGTAATCAATGCTGCCACATAGGTCATTGCCGCCGCACTTAGCACTTTTCTTGCACCTTTCTCATCTTCATTTGAAAACTGTCCACTGTTTTTAATTACCTTAAGAGCACGGGAAGACGCATCAAATTCCACCGGCAGTGTAACTAACTGAAATACAGCCATAAGGGAAAATAAAATAATTCCAAACAGAATCAGTTTATATCCGAAGTCTCCGGCAAACAGGCAGCCAATCAAAATCATAACAGGACCCACACCGGAACCAAAATTACAAACCGGAATAATTGCATTCCTCACCTTAATCGGAAAATATTCTTCCGAATGCTGCACCGCATGTCCGGCTTCATGGGCTGCAACACCAATTGCACCAATAGATGAAGAGTTATAAACAGAATCCGACAAACGAATCACATTCCCTCTTGGGTCATAATGATCTGTCAAATTACCGCTTATCCTCTCTACCCTGATAGTATTAAGACCATTCTGGTCAAGAATCATTCTTGCCATTTGTGCCCCGGTCACATTTCTTGAATTACTGATTTTACCGTATTTTTTAAATGTTGTGTTTACCTTTGCCTGTGCCCAAAGTCCCAATAACAGTGCCGGTAACATAAAAATCAGATAGGACAGATATCCATAACCATATCCATAGCCACCATAATACAGCCCCATTGTCTGCATTAATATTCCACCTGACATTCTAAAAACCTCCTTTTTGTGAATACTCATTACATCCACTGT
>JAIDHZ010000397.1 GCA_029052995.1 Lachnospiraceae bacterium
AGTTTACACTTCATTTAAAGATGAAATGAGAAATATTATTATTACTGCTAAAGGGAAGGTTTGAAAAAGAATCTGCACCAGCGGCAGACATTACATAGTTAGTGTCAAAAGTCTTCAGTAAACCTGAACTGGACTTTTGATAAATAAATATAAATATATAATTAGGAGGAATTATAGTTATGAAGAAGATTAAGAGCAAAGTAACACTATTTGTCGCAGCATTACTTTTTACTTTTGTGCTTGCGCCAACAGTACATGCTGAAGAAGCAAAAAACGCACATGCTAAAAATAGCATTGAGGGGATTCAATTAAACGATGATGTAATAAAAAGTGTAAAGAAATCGGGGGTGGGATATAGTGGTGCATCTGCTTATACGGGTTATGCCGTTTCCGGTTTGAAGCAGACAAATGCTAATCTGACTTCCGTTACGGTGAACTGGAATGCTGCAGCAGGAGCTGTCAGATATGAAGTTGTAGCAATGGATGCAAATTATCAGACTCTTGATTACAAAAATGTAACAGGAACTTCTGCAACATTAGATTTAAAAGGAGCCGCCGCTGCCATAGTTCTTGTAATCCCTTATGATGCAAACAACGGTGAAGGGGACGAATATGACTGTGCAATTTTGGATGTATACACAAAACCAAAACAGGTGACAGGATTAAAGGTATATGGTCCATTTGGTTACTTCGAGTATGAGTGTAAATTAAATGTAGTATGGAATGATAGTGTCTGCTATGGTTTTGAGGCTGTTTGTTATAACAGAAAGGGAAAGCAGGTTCAGGTTGTTGATACAACGGATTATCATGCAGCTGCTTTTAGTAAAACTAATACTCAGAATATTTATTCCGTAAAGGTAAAACCATATGTATGGATTAATGGTTATTCACAAAAACTATACGGTCAGGAATCAAAAATTTTATATGCAGTTCCTCAGCCTCGTATTACATCCAAAAACTCAGATATTAAGACTAACAGCATTAATGTGAAGTGGAAAAAGGTGACCGGAGCAACAAAGTACGAAGTATATGTTTCTAATAAACAGAAAAGCGGTTATAAAAAAGCTGCAACAGTAAAAGCTTCTAAAAAATCATATAAGATAACGAGATATAAAGGAAAAACACTTAATTTGTTGAATAAGACACATTATGTGAAGGTGGTAACTTATGCTAAATTTGGAAAGAAGACTGTAAAATCTCAAAGCAATTGTCAGATGAGTGGCAGGGTACGCAGAGTTTACTATTAAAAACTGAACATCTTGTTTTGACAGTTTAGAAATTAAAAAGACCAAAATCCTATGAAATTATGGATTTTGGTCTTTTCTCAGCTTTATTGACTACATCCTAAGAATTGGGTATAATAAAAATGCATTTTTAATCTTTTTGATGTGTTATAATTGGGAAGATTTTGCAAATTGATTATTATTAAAATGAAATGGGGATTGAATTATGCGTAAAGTAATATTTTTTCTGGCTTTGTTTCTGTTTCTAATGACGTCTGTAACTGTAAGGGCTGCAGATTATAATTTGGAAAGCGGTAAATATGTAAGTGGAGATTATGCGGGAGATGGTGAAGAGGATTATAATTATTTTCGGATTCAACCTTCGAAATCCGGTTATATTGCATTGACCGTTAAGACATCTGATAAAAAGCCGCTGATGGTTGATATTTGTGACAGCGAAAAAAATGTGATAGCATCTAATGTTGATATTGGTAACAAAAAGACGGTACTTCATAAGACTCAAAAAAAGAAAATATACTATGTGAGGATTAAAGGTAAGAAGGATGCTTCTTATCAGGTTTCTTATAAACTAAATACATTTGATACATTGAAATATGCAAAAAAATATAATTATACATTTACCAACGCATCATTTACAAGCGAAAAAAATGCTATCACATTTAAGGCAAAGGCAAACCGGACTGGTAACCTGCAATTTATGTGTGATGTCAATAATGTTTTGGCTGTTCGGTATTTGAATAGCAAAAAAAGCTCCATTTCGAAGGATGTATTCATGACAGGAAAGGTATTGAGTGGAATTGGGGTGCAAAACAAAAGTACATATTATATTAGAATATGGAATGCAGAAGGTGTGGCAGAGGGGACAACTGATATTTCAGATATGAAGTTTCAGATTCCAAAGGGGATTTCGACAGCTTCTGCCTACAGCGTACGTTCCCGGGCAAAGGTTTTAAGACAGGGAACATATCAGGAAACTTTGGTACAGGCAGGTAAGACGTCTACTGCGTGGTACAAGATCGACCTGAATCAAAAGAAAAAGATTAAAATATCAGTTGAATCCCGTATGTTTCAAAATAATGGGAAATGTCTTCAGGTAACGCTTTATAACAAGGCTGGGAAAAAACTAAATAGCAAGGCGATTGTCATTGAGGATAAGGTGTCAGTTACAAATAAAAATAAAAAGTATAAGATGAAATACCCGGTAAAGCATATTTCGCCCACGGTGAAGTTTCCGGCTGGTACATATTATGTAAAAATAACAAGTAGTACTAAGACGTCATCGGGGTCTTACCGGATTAAATGGGATTAGGTAATGAAAAAACCAGTGAAAAAAATATAAATAAAAAATGAAAAAATGTATTGACAAAAGACTTTAGTTTTGTTAATATAATCAAGCGTCACAAATTTAATAGTGTTTTATGTTTAGGCATGGAGAAATACTCAAGTGGCTGAAGAGGCGCCCCTGCTAAGGGTGTAGGTCGTTTGCGCGGCGCGAGGGTTCAAATCCCTCTTTCTCCGTTAATCTTTTAAAAAAGTGCTTGACAAAGAATACTGGATTGTGATATGATAAATCTGTTGCGGCTTTGTTGAAAAAAGCAACAGGGTGAACAATGAAAACTAAATGATGGTTAAACAACAAAACAACCCTGAAAATTCTAAAGAGAAATTTTCAAAGAACGTTGTAGCCGGTAAAAAATACCGGTGA
>JAIDHZ010000398.1 GCA_029052995.1 Lachnospiraceae bacterium
GTTATATGAGTAACCAGGACGGTGACTTGGATAAATGCAAAAAAGCTATTTGCTATGCTACAAAACTCATTGAATTGACTGGTACAGCGGAAGGGTATGTGGAGCGTGGAAATCTGTACATTGATACGTATGAATTAGAAATGGCTGTGGCAGATTGTGAAGAGGCTATAAGGATTGACCCGGAGGCGTATTATGCATATAACAATTTAGGATGTGCACTTTTGAAATTGCGGCGTATGAATGAAGCGGTGGAACCTTTAAAGCAGGCTATTACGATGTCGCCCTCCAAAGATCATTTACCATACCTTAACCTGGCAGAGTGTTATTCCTTGATGGAAAGCTACGGAAAGGCGATTGAGACTTATGAGTCTATAATGAGGCTATGGCCGGAGCGTGTAAATATTCTGGAAGAAATTGCAAAGATATACAGAAAGCAAAAGAAGTACGAGGAAGCGATAGCTATTTATAAGAAGATTCCGGAAGAATATTTACGGGTTTATCAGAATAATAAGAGGGATGAAAATTATAAAAGCAATCAGATAGAATCCTGCTGCAACATAGGTGATACCTATCGGCAGGCAGGGGATCTGAAAAAGGCAGAAATGTATTTTAGGAAAGCAATTAAAGAATTTTTTTCATTTGGAGCCAATTATTCGTTGTCTATACTGGAAGCAGCAGTAGAGTATTACCGTGATCAGGGAGAATATAAAAAAGCAGAAAAGCTTTGCAGAAGAATGTTAAAAAAAGCTGAGTCACATAATCTCTCCATTACGCATTTGGCATTTACATTTGCCACTGTTTTATTTGAAATGGGAAAGAAAAACGAGACGGAGAAATATGCGAAAATATTCCTCGAGCAATTTATTAAATCCCATGGCGGAGAGGAGAAGATGATGTCTGATGAGAGATATCTTCCTATGTATTTATACGATATTTCAATTATGTTTGTATGTATTGGAAAATATGACCAGGCACGAAAATATCTGGAACAAATACCAAAATGCAGGCTGTGTGTTATTTGTGAAACATGTGGATGCTTTGAATACTATTTTGGTATGGGTTTAATTGCAGAATTAGAAGGTAGGAAGGAGGAGGCGAGGACACTTTATAAAAAAGCTATTGCGCTTAAGGGAGACTATGCCTGCTGTGTCCATCACTTAAATAAGTTATAAACTGTTTCAAAAAACGCATATTTTTAGGCCGTGGATGTAAAATAGTTACAGAAGATCTCTGGAATCGCTCATCGCTTGTGCGATGAGCAGTTTTGTGTTATAGTATGGCTTGTAGGATAAAGATATTGTGAAATAGAGGTTACGATATGATTATTGGAATTGATTTAGGAACGACAAATAGTTTAGTTGCTTATTATACAGAGGAAGGACCGAAGATTATCCCGAATCGTTTGGGAAAGAATCTGACACCTTCAGTAGTCAGTGTGGACGACGAAGGACAGGTATATATTGGTGAGACAGCCAATGAGAGGATGCTGCTGCATCCGGATGCTTCTGTTGCGGTTTTCAAGAGAAGCATGGGAAGTGAAAAGGTATATGAGATTTCAGGAAAAAAATTTTTGCCGGAAGAACTGTCTGCCTTGATTTTGAAGGGACTTAAAGAGGATGCAGAATTTTATTTGAAGGAAGAGGTGACAGAGGCGGTTATAAGTGTACCGGCGTATTTTAATGATGAACGAAGAAAGGCCACCAAGCGCGCAGGTGAACTGGCGGGACTTAAGGTTGAGAGGATTATCAGTGAACCAACAGCAGCGGCAATTGCGTATGGATTATACCAGAACCGTGAAAATGGTAAATTTATAGTCTTCGATCTGGGAGGTGGAACATTTGATGTTTCTATTTTAGAGATGTTTGATTCCATTATTGAGGTAAGGGCCGTAGCAGGTGATAATTTCCTGGGAGGAGAAGATTTTACCAAAGTAATTGAAGATATATTTTTTGATAAGAATCCGGAGATTAACAGGGATTCCCTGACAGACAGGGAATTGCGGCATATCCATAAGCAGGCAGAGAACTGCAAGCTGGGATTTAGTGATGAACGGATTTCAACAATGTTATGTAAACTGAAAGAAAAAAACTATGAAATGAAATTGTCCATAGAGGAATATGAGGCAAAATGCAATGACTTATTAGACAAGATTAGACAGCCGATTAAGCGCAGTCTGTCAGATGCCAATGTCCGGTTGAAGGATATTGACAGGGTGGTTTTAGTAGGGGGGGCGACCAAGCTCTCATTTATCAGAAAATTTGTGGGTAAATTGTTTCATAACCTGCCGGACACATCTATTAATCCGGATGAGGCTGTAGCACTTGGTGCAGCGGTACAAGGTGCAATGAAGGAACGCAGGGATAGTATAAAGGAAGTAATTTTGACTGATGTATGCCCATTTACACTGGGTACAGAGGTAGTAATGGAAAAGGACAATGGCCGGTTTGAGGAAGGGCATTTTTGCCCGATTATTGAGAGGAACACTACAATTCCTGCGAGCAGGACAGAGCGGTTATATACGGTACATGACAATCAGACTCAGATACGCTGCAGAGTGTTGCAGGGAGAGAGCCGCTTTGCAGTAAACAATGTTGCTCTCGGTGAAATACGAATTAAAGTGCCAAAGGCAGAAGCCGGAAAAGAAGCTGTTGATGTAACCTATACCTATGATGTAAATTCTATACTGGAAGTAGAGATTAAAGTGGTTTCTACGGGAGAGGTTACGAAGCAGATTATAAAGACCAATGCCACTGACATGACAGAAGAAGAGATAAAAGAGAGAATGGAAGCACTTTCTTATCTAAAGATTCATCCTAGGGATAAGGAGGAGAACAAGCTTTTATTACTTCGGGGCGAGCGGATTTACGAGGAGAGTATTGGCAAGGAGCGTATGCAGATTGAATATGCATTGAGGGAATTTGAAAAAGCGCTTGATTCCAGAGAGGAC
>JAIDHZ010000399.1 GCA_029052995.1 Lachnospiraceae bacterium
GTTTCAGGGTTGATCATAAGATTCAGCGAATCTCCATTTGTATTAATATAATTCCATTCTTCATAATCCGATAGATTTCCTAAATTTAAAGACAGACTATCCAATACACCCTTATGACTTACACTTATTTGTCCCGTACATAAGCCACCACCTTCACTTGCCAGGGTAAAATCACCATGCCAATTTCCTTCCTCATAAGTGACAGCAAAGGGCATATCTATATTCTCAGGTTTTGTAACAAAATTTTCAATTTTCATCTGACTAAGCATCTTTTCATACGAATCAACAATTACATATTTTCCCTCCAACTTCAGATTATATTTTTTCAGAATCTCCTCTAACTTATCTGCCATTTTCTGGGTAATTATATTATAACTTTCCGGATATTGGGAAAATGTGTCATCCTCAATCCCATTTCTAAGATTCTCATCTAACCTGTCACATGCATCTAAATATTCATCTGTTTCCCAATATTCAAAATAAAACTCTGTCCATTCATTAGATGCCTTCCATTCATTACTTTCTGGAATACCAAAAGCAATTTCCGCAACCCCTTCCTCTTTCGTTTCTTCTATTACCATATCCTCTACCTTAAATAATCCCGATCTTCCGGCGGCAGTTACAGAACCTCCAATCACCAACAATGCAACTGCGGCTGCCATTGCCCATTTCTTATTATGTTTTCTCATATAATTGCTGCTCTTTTCTTCTTCTCTTACTCTTTCAATCATCATTCTTTGACGGTCTTCAAATTTTTCGGAAAATACATGTTCCTTTTCCTGTTCCATACTTATTCTCCCTTCTACTGTGATTTAATTGCAAACATCTCATTTATGTTTTTCTTTTCTAATATCTTTTGTGCCTTCGATTTTGACCTGCGAATCCTGGAATAAACATTCGCTTTACTTAAACATAATCTTCTGGCAATCTCATCCACTGAAATATTTTCGTAATATCTTAGATAGAGTACCTCCCAGTAACGGTCAGGCAACATGTTTTTAAGAGTAGTCAATGCTTCCTGTTCCTCCCTGCATTTCGTATATTCCTCAATTGCATCACAGGAATCCATCAAATATTCCTTTTCTTCTAATGAGATATTTTTCCAGTCCCTTTTATTTTTCCTATAAATATCAATCGCTGTATTTTTGACAAAACGCATGAGAATTCTCTTTGTTCTATCACTTTCTACATCCCTGCATTTTTCCAAATATGGCAGAAGTTTTTCAAATGCATCACCTACTGCATCTTCTGCCTGTTCTTCATTATGCAATATGGAAAATGCAATTGCATACATCTTTGTGCGATACGTCATGAAAAGTATTTCTAACAACTCTGCATTCGATTGCCGTATCCTTTTGGCAGCCATATTTCATCCTCCTCTCCAATATGCCGAATGATCATTCTAATAATATTAACGCAAAACTTATAAAAGTTGGTCACTTTTTTGTTTTTAATCTCCTTTTTCTTTTTATTAAGCGCAGTAAAAAGCAGTGTATATATTTCCACACAGTATAACAAACAAAAAATCCGGGAGCCGAAACAATTTTCCCAAACTGTCCAAACTCCCGGAAATGCATTTTTCTCTAATTCTAATAATATTTATGATAACCAGACATGAAAAATCTGTCCTGAATCACACGATATTTTTCAAATTATGTCTCTGCTTTTTCTTTGGCTATTTCCGCAGTAATCTTTCCTGCTTCCTGACAGCCCCATTCACTGTGCATTAATACTATTTTTGATGCTTCAGCACAAATAGCGTTGCCCGTCTAGCACAGCTTCTGCGAGCACATCTCCTTCATAGCGGAGTTTCAAGGAAAAAAAGGCTGCCTGCTCCTCCATCAACCGGAAGAAAATTTTGTCTCCTTCCCAAATGGGCAGATCATACACCTTTTCTTTATCAACCCACTCCAGTGTTCCCTCGTCGCAGTCGATGAGCTCACCCGTGAAGCCATCTGCCCTGTAAAGACACATATATTCCACATCTTCCCACTGATCCGAAATAAAAGTCACAAGACCGCAAAATTTCCAGCTGGTCAAAGTCAATCCTGTCTCTTCTTTCACTTCCCTCAGCAGACACTCTTCCGGTGTCTCGGCAGTCTCAAAATGTCCCCCCACTCCGATCCATTTATCCTTATTAATGTCTTTTTCTTTCTTGACACGGTGCAGCATCAGATACTTGCCATCCTGTTCAATATAGCACAGTGTCGTCAGAGATGCTCCCATGGGACAATCCATTTCTTTCATTTTTTCCTCCATTCGCCTAATATAATCGCTGTAAGCTCCTCCGCATTCGCTGCCAGATAGTCTGCCCCCGCTTCTTTTAACTCCCGCTCACTTCCATAGCCAAACAGGACACCCACTGAATCAATCCGGTTCTTCTTTGCCCCAACAATATCATGAAGCCGGTCACCCACCATCAAAACCCGGGATTGATCCGTGCTCACCGGCAGCTGCTCCAATGCATAAGCAATCACTTCCGCCTTATCCGTCCGGCTGCCATCCATACAGGCACCAGCAACATAATATAAATAGTCTGCCAGTTCATAATGTTCCACAATCTGTCTGGCATATTTCTCCGGTTTGGAGGTTGCCACAAGACACAGCACCCCCTCTTCCTCCAGTGTTTCAAGCATTGGCCGGATTCCCTCATAAACACCATTCTCAAAAATCCCTTTTTCCGCATAATACTCCCGATAATAGCCAACAGCTTCCATCGCCTGCTCATGGGAAAACGAAAAATAATTCTCATAAGATTCATGAAGCGGTGGACCGATAAAACGGTATAGGATGCTCCGGTCTGGCACTTCAATGCCGTTTTTTTTGAGAGAATACATCACCGAATTCGTAATTCCCTCACCCGGATCTGTCAAAGTTCCATCCAGATCAAAAAGGACAACTGTATATTTCATTTTTCTGCTCCTTTCCCATATCCTCTACGGTCTTCTTTTCCACCGCATTGTAACCAGCCTCATTGGTATCGGTGTGCACGTTCCCCTTTTGCCTAGTTAATTTTTCGTATCAGTTCATTATACTTCGCACCGTATGCCTCTTTTGTAATTTTATCATCCAGGAGCATATAGGTCAATTTCTTTCTTTTGGATTCCAGAGAACTGAGCGTTTTATCCAGTATATACAGCTTAACCGCACTCTCATTATCAGATAATGTTTCTTCTACAGAACGGATAACAGAATCCAGCACATCATCAAAATTATCTGCCAACAGATGAAACATATCCAAAAAGGCATTTTTAATGATTGCTTCTTCAATCGACTTGCTGTGTGCACAGTTCTCAATGCCAAAATTGCCTAGCAGTCCGGCATTTCCACACTGGTTTGTCTGCGTTGTAGTCTGGTTATAGGCACGTCTTGTCATATACTTTCACAAAAAACGCACTCACACATGCTGCTGAAAGCATATTTCCTGCTGTACTTCTTCCTTGTTCCCGGAACGGACATGGTACTCCTGCGGTAACGGCTCTTTTTAATCTCCTGTGACGCATCCCATATTTAGGCGAAACAATAGGCTCATGATGTTCTTTGATATAATACAAATTACCGTCCACTATGTCGATTTCATATCCCATGATTGTAAAATAGTCCGCATGGTATCTATCAACTATTTTTTCAATTATTTTTGACTGTTTCTCGGAAAGCATCTCAATGTTTGTTTGCCGTTCTTTCCTGTGCTTTTGTTCGTTGTAATAGTTCTTTTTTCATACAGCAAGGCGGTGCCGCAGAATCGTACAAACTGCCTCACTGTATTATCTTCTTTATCCGTCAATGTCCTGTACTCCATTTCTACAATTAACTGCATCCGAAACGAAGTCAGGACTGGTGGGGAATGACAGAGTAACGTTATCGTTAAATGCAGAAAAGCGTTCATTGTTTTTCACAACAAACGCTTTCTCCACTTAACAGTATATAACACTCATTTGAATATCTCAGCATTCAATCAAGGCGTCTTGTCATCACTAGCTTCATAAAGTCCGGCATAATCACCACCCGAAATTTCAAGGTGTGCCGGTTCTCCTGGATAATAAATAATCGTTGTATCATCATCACAGGTGTAAATTTTCCAATTATTCTCCTGCTGAAAGTTATCAACCGTAGTAAAATACAGAGAAAGGCCATTGACAGCAAATCCCAGCATGCCATAATCGTCGAAAAACACCTCTACCTGATTTCCTTTATCGTCTGTATAAATGTTTCCTTCCCTATACCATTCGTCATCTGCAACATTTGGTTCTACCACATCAAGATCCTCACCTGATGTTGCTTTTTCTGTATCGTTATGTTCCTCACTCAGTGCCGTTTCCTCAATCTCGCTGGAATTATCCTGCTCTGTAATCTGTTTATCTTCCACTTCAGTTACACTCTGTCCGATGTCTTCACTGCTATTAATGCTACTACATCCATTCAACCCACACAACATAGCCACTACCATAAATGCTTCTATTAAGTATCTTACCTTCTTTTTCATCATTAAAATTTCCTCCCTTCGATATTCCGAATGATCATTCTAATAATATTAACGCACAACTTATAAAAGTTGGTCACTTTTTTGTAAAAAAATTTTGCTTTATAGATTAATTCCAAAGGAATTTCCTATAAAACTTCCATGCCTCGGGACTTCGCAACACCATAAATGAAACTGGTTCACCCAATACATGCATGTATTTATTTCACCGCAACAAAGGTGTATACTTATTTTAACGGCAAACCATTTTTAATATGCATTATTTTATTCGGTAGACATTTTCCGGATTGATCTCATCCGGCAGTATCAAGCCTATTTCAGCATAATATCTAAGCGTTTTCGTGGATACCTTGCTCAATATTATATGTTTAAGGCTTAAATCATCAAAACAACTTTGACTATATAAATCCAGAAATGGATCTAACTCCACATTTACCATCTCCATAGAATCATATATATTGTTCAAAAAAAGAGTTCATATTTCATAGTATACCTTTAATAATAGTCAAAGGGAAAAATGTAGCTTTTGCATTGTAAAAGTAAAAATCACCCAATTTACATCAATGTAAACTGAGTGACTCTACACAAATTATGCTTTTTTCTTTTTGGTTTTTCTTTCCGGCAGTTCTGAATACATTTCTTCTACCATTGCCTGCAATGCAACCCTATTTTCTAAAATTGTTACCGGTAACATAGGTTTTGCACCTTCATACGGTGGCTCCGGTATACTGTCCGGCATACATTTCTTACTTGCCTCTGTAATCTTTACCAAAAAACCTTTTCCATAAATTCCACCAAATATCCGTTCTTTATAATAAAAAATATATCCACCCATCATGGGAATATTTCGTATATCTCCCAAATCAGATAATTGATCCATAATATATTCTGCAAGTTCTTTATTCTTTGACATAAATACCTCTATTCCTTTTGCAAAGCCTGTACTCTCATTGCTACATTTTCATTAAATTCCTCATCTGAAAACTTAGGATCTCTGGTATTAAACCATATGTTGCACGGAACTTCAGCACATTCACCACAGTTTTTCATAGACTTATCATTTATTACACAATCATAAATCGGACAGACTTTTCCATCCGGTGCATGAAACACGTTACCTTCGCAGGAATTGCAGCCATTACACATTTTTCCAAAACAGTAACAAACACTGCAATCTGTACCACAGACACTAATCAGATCTCTTTTTTCCTTTTGATACTCTTCATACCATGCTTGAACCACCTCTACCGGATGTTGAACTAATTTCGCTGTTTCTTCTACATTTTTACCTGCTTCAAACTGTTTATAAGCAACATAATACATACTTTCCTCATCCCTTTCCTGCTCGTCAGAATTTGAAACTATTTTACTATAATTCAGCAAAAACATCTTGTATATTTCCGACATTTTTGAAAGCAACAGCTCTCGCCTTATGTATATCCATAGAATGATATTTTTTAAATTCACGCAATAAATGGGATTGGTCGGTATATCCATATTTATAAGCCGCACTTGACACCTCAAAATCCGGCTCATACAAAATATCTCTCCACAAGAACTGATACCTTATCAAATTGCTCAACTTTTTAGGCGTGATACCAACATACTCATGAAACAAACGCTCCAACTGTCTGGTACTTACAAAAGAATCTCTTGCCAAATTTGACACATCCAAAGAGCCTTTATTTATCAAAATGTTATGTATCGTATTGTTAACAACTGCATTTTCCTTCACATTGGATAATCTTTTAAGCAATAATTGCTCAACAAAAGAAGCCTTTTCTTGCAGTATTTTCAGCTCCAACAATTTAGGTCCGATAATCTTATCGAACCACTCAAACCTTGAAGCCACATCGAAGTACCCATTTATGGTAGATTTTAAAGAATCATCGGCAAATGCATATGCACTCCATGCATAAAAACGAATGGCAAATGTTGCTACCAAATGTCCTGTAGTCCCGCTTCTATGTGCATGAAAGCTACAATCATTTATTCCACAGAAACCTCCTGTCACAGTATTATCCGTATAATCTATGTGATAGATAATATCCACGCAAGTGTCCGGGATTATTAATTCCGGCTCACCATCATTTTCAACTTGTATAAGTGGATTTTCTGTTCCCCAATAGCATCTGATATAGGAATGCAACTCCTTACAAGGTACTAATTCCGTATAAGAAACGTTTCTTTTGAAAGGAGTTGCCGTCAATGGATGATAAATTATTCTATTGTTCATTTCCTGCAAGCTCCCTTCTTGTAAATTCTATTTTTTTCTAATCGGATGTTTTATAACCGTTTTTGGCTTTTCCGGTGCTACTTTCCTTACATCAGACATATAAATTTTATGATGCAGGCGTTCTTCATTTATATCATTTTCATATCTATATCCCTGTATCTTTCTTTTTCTCTAGAATCATGCATTATTTCCTAAGATTGTTTTCCTTATCAAAAAAAGCCTTCTTTAACGCAACATATTCTTCTAAACACACTTCTTTGCACTTTTCCTGATATTCCTTTGTTCGTTTCAACATATCCTCAATCTTACCGCACGGAAACTTTTATCTAGTCAAAAATCTCTTTTCTACGTCCGATTGCGGCAGTCTCGTTAAATCTAAAACACGCACAAAGTGCGTAAATTCAAGGATTTCTACGCATCCACCCTTTGTAGACATGTCACGACTTCAACATGCCCCGAGACACCACTATGGATGTCATCCGTATGCGGAAACATATCCAAAAATCCGTCTGTCTACGGAAACATATCCACAGACTGCCTGTTATCGGGAACATATCTATCCTTTTAATACGGACAATAAGGGCAGTTATAGTCATCGATATCATCAATTTCAATCGATGTGATTACCTTGTTGTTTTTGCTATAAACAGCCCTTAATTGTACTTGTATGCCCAAAGTAGTTTCAAGTGTACATATATCGTCTTCCCTACCTACAACTTCTACATCCAAATCATATTCATGTATCTCTTTGATGTCAGAACTGTTTAAGGTAGATGTGACTACTCCAACGGTGTCGATTGTAATACCAAGCAGCAAGCTATCATTATCGACTTCGGAAACATCTTCGATTTGTGGCTCTACATCACTCTCGAGTTCCTTAAGTATTTCATTATCGCCTGGCACGAACACATCAAATCCTACCAAGCTACTCCCAATCACTTTGGAACTTACAAATTCTTGAACCGGCGCAAGAAACCCTGTTTCGTTCGTTTCTATTTCAGCAACAAGTGCTTCACGCGCTTTTATAATGTCAAATTTTTGCTTTGCATATTTGTCAATAAAGCTCTTGAGACTATTCCAATAAAAGAAGCGTGTTTCCGGTATCTTCCATCCTGCTAAGTCCGCTAAAAGATCTGGATGCAGTTTCTCTCTGTCATTTGGATCTGCAAAGTCACGTGTATTACTGGTTATAAAATGAATTTCTTCATTGGAATTACTTCGTGCAACCTCTAAACATGTTAACCAGACGAGGTAATCTCTGTATCCTGTACTGCCATCTGTTTTAAAAGGTTTCTTACGTTGCAGGGCTCTTTGCACTATAATCTCATGTTTCATATCCGGATAATCTTCAGCAACAGTCATCCCGCTTTCAATAATGAACATTTCCAAAAAGTCTTTATACTTGGCGCATTTATCCACTACATCTATTTCGGTCCAAATAACCTGGGATTCAGGTAGCAGCTTATTTAAATCTTGAATTACATTTTTTACTTTTGTCACCTGATCCTCAAGGTTCTCTTTATATTTATTACAGACCTCATCGACTACAATTTGCCCTAAAACGATTGTTCCAACTCTTTTAGCTACTTCAAACGATGGTCCGGCCATATAGTAATTAGAACAAATGATGTTACTATCCAAAAACA
Organism: Lachnospiraceae bacterium; assembly: GCA_029052995.1. Classification (GTDB taxonomy): domain Bacteria; phylum Bacillota; class Clostridia; order Lachnospirales; family Lachnospiraceae; genus CAG-590. Next base: position 8,363 of record JAIDHZ010000399.1, read on the forward strand.
ACAGCATTTTGCCACTCCTTGCGTCAATAATTTTTTCGTCCAGCCAAAAGTATTTTCATCCAAATGAATGTGTTTTTGGACGAAAACTATTTACTGTCAGCACGAACGTAAAATGTACTTCTGCCCGATCCTTCTCTGATGATAAGTCCTTCCTCAGTAAGTTTCTTTAACGCTGCCAGTGCAGAAGACCTTCCTATGCTCGGACAGTGAGCCACAACAT
>JAIDHZ010000004.1 GCA_029052995.1 Lachnospiraceae bacterium
GCCATAATATAGCGCCTATAACACCAGTAAAATGAATGCCTGCCATGGGGATATCCGCCACTGACAGCATTAAAGACCCGCCGGAAAAACAGCATTGCGTCCAGACATACTCTTTAGGAAATGATCGGCCTTGGTCTCCTTCCCAGTATCCCCAGGCATTGTGAAAAGAATATTTTTGTCCATTGATATACACATTTCCCCGAACCGAATGCCGCATACTCCACACGCTGTGGCGGCATTCCATAAATGGCACTAATGCAAACGGTCCCATAATATCATATTTTAAGGGGCAAAGTGACCCAAAATCCAATTTCCCCTTAATGTTCAGCTGAGACGTGTGTATTGCCAAACGAATACCTTCTTTACCGAATTGGTTCTCTCCGATGAAAATATTCCTTTTCGTCTGTTGAAATACATCTGTAGGGAACATTACTGTCCAAGCGTCATTATCCGTAATAATCTGAATAGAACAGGTGCGTTTCCTCCCTGAGTTATGAACGGCAGGTATTACCGCTAAAGTCTGTGTATCAGACTGACATTTCAAATACCAACCATAAAAGGAACCATACATATGCTTGCCTCCATGAAAAAATAATGCTTATTTTTCCACGAATGAGTCTGATTTATTCATCTTTTAGCATCCTTCGAAGCAGCGGAATCTCCAATAAAATCCCTATCATAACTGTAAGAATTTCATATCCTGAATAGCTGTCTCCCGGCGCATAGTCCATAAACCAGCAGCCACATTTTGTAATAAGATGTACAGGTGTAAGTTTAAAGACATATTCTAATATATTGTCCGGCTGCAGCAGATTTCCCATGCAATACATTAAACAGCATCCACCCACAAGAAACATCATTACTTTTATATCGTTGTCAAAATACAGAGCAGCAATTCCTGATAATAAAATGGTAAAAATGAGTATCAAAACTGATATCCCTATTGTTTTCACAAAATATGCAGCCTGTGTCTCCGGCTTCCATGTAACGTAAGGATATACATATAAGTACAAATCATTTACTGTTCTTTTATCGACATTATAGTTACTGCTGATATAGCTTTTCCATATTCCCGAATAATCAATGACAGAAAAATACATAATGAGGCAGCTAAACCATAACACAACACATAAAAGTAGAGAATACACACCTGCCACAAATAGTTTAACTTTAATTAAAAGAGTGCCATATTTGCAGGATAAAACCAGTTCGTGTGTCTGGTAATATTTTTCAAAATGCATGGAATATACAACCACAAGCACAATCAATAGGACCGATTCAACAATCAGACACCGGATGAATTCGGAATATAAAAACTGATGCAGCCTGTGGTTTCCGGTAAAACTTGCGCTGTTTTGCTCTTCCGGTTCCATCGTTCTGGCACGGCTTTCCAGTTTTGCATAATTGTTATCTATACATTTATTTGCAAACCTGCTATATACCCGTTCCCCCTTTGCATAAGAAAGCACGGTTGAAAAGTCAGACTGTCCATAATAATCATAATGTATATCATTGGCAAAAGCATCCCTACTTTCCTGCAGGGCATCAATATCCGCATGGATACTCTCCAGCTTATATCCTATCCCATTACAAAACAGATAAATATTAAACCCAATACACATGAGTACATAGATATAAAATGCAGGCATCCACAACAATTTGACAGCTTCATTATAAACTATTTGTTTAACTTCTGATATCCTTTTCATTTTCACCTCACATCCAATATCCTTTACATGGTTTCATTCCTGCATGTCCATTTGCATGCTACAGAATATCTGCATGTAATCTGTACCGGATAAGCCGGTTGATACAGAAAATTCCCACCATAAATAAAGCAGCAATAATTATTACTATACCATATTTAAAACATACCATCACTGAATCCGTTAAAAGCGAGCAGGAAAGCATGTCATCCACACAAAATAAAATAATTGTTTCCCCCAGCCCCCAACAGGGAATTGCCATTACAATAGTTCCAACAATTGTTCTGCAAAATGACGAAGCAAAGAAGAACAGCAGGGCAAGTGACATTACAATCAAATTACAGACAATTACCTGAATCCAAAAATACTGAATCTGTGACAGGTCAAACCACAGATATTCCACCATGCAATGATTAAACACAGCATATGGCGTATACAGGGTGTATGCTGCATATAATGCAATGTCACATACGGCCAGCAGCGGAAGCATCCCAACAAGCATGGACCATAACTGCGTCTTAATAATATTTCTCCCATGCTTCGTAGACGCCGCCACAGGATAAACATTCGATTTATTATCAAATGCCACATATGGAAGTACAAGAATCAACACCAGATACATGGTAATCCGGCAAAATCCCTGTATTACATAACTCATATTCATGTTTACGGAATCCGGTAAAACAGATAATTCAGACCGTTTTGTAATATTTTGTATCCTTTTTACTGCATTCACTTTCATACCGCCTGCACCATATGACCTTGCAGCTCCTGCCTGTGTTTCCCTTTTTCCAATCATAGAAGAATAATAGTTAATCGATTCCAGTTCCAACTCAAACTCCTGCCTAATCTGCCCATACAGCTCATCCATTGCTTTGTATTCCTGGCTTTCCATTTCCTCCAAATCCGCTTCCGATAAACACCGCTCCAGCTCTTCAAAGCTTTTAAAACCCATTTCATTCAGCTGCGGATAAGCTGCCTTAACATTTTGATCAAAATCCCGTTTTGCTGTCTCATTTAACATTGCCACCTGCTCCATTTCAGCAGAATCAACAGAGTTTCCGAACCGTTTTAGTAAATCTGTTCCCAATTTAACATCCACGTTTTCAAACAACGGCAGATGTTCCATATTCATCTGTCCAAGAATCCAGTCATAAAAAAATGTTCCACCCAAAATAAACAGAAAAACTGCTGTCCTTATATTCCATATTTTCTTAATCTCATTTCCAATCATGCTTTTCTCCTATTCCCTGTACGTATTGATAAATGCCTGCTCTAAAGTCACTGTTTTCCCACTGCCGTCAGATGAAGCCCGCAGTTCATCCACTGTCATATTACAGTATAACCCGTGATTCTTCAGCATTATGATTCTGTCTGCAATATCCTCCACATCTGATACAATATGTGTAGAATAAAGAACAATTTTGCCTGTCGCAAAGCATTTAAGTATATCCCTGAATTTTGCCCGTTCCATCGGATCCAGCCCTGCCGTCGGTTCATCTAATATTAATATCTTTGGATCATTCAGCAATGCCTGGGCAATTCCCACCCTTTGCAGCATTCCTCCTGAATATGTCTTTAATTTTTTATTTTTAACATCATCTAGTCCCAACTGTTCCAGCAGTTCTGTAATTATACTGTCTGCGTCCCCTTTGCCAATTCCCTTTAATCCGGCAATATATTTTAAATACCTCACTGCACTATATTCCCTGTAATAACCGAAATTCTGTGGCATGTACCCCAGCAGCTCCCGGTACTGCTCCCCCATCTGCCTTATGTCCTTCCCGTCATAATAAACCGTACCGGTAGTCGGAAATAGCAGAGTAGCTATAATCTTTAACAAGGTTGTTTTCCCCGCTCCATTTGGAGACAGCATCCCATAAATCCCCTCATTAAATTCCAAATTAATATCTGTAAGCGCTGTAAAGTCTTTATATTTTTTTGACACATTTTCAATTGTAAGCATATACTTTTCCTCCATATCTCATACCTAGTGTACTGACACGTTGATAATTAGGCAAACCTACTTGTCTATTTGTCTATCTGCTACGTTGGATTTTCTAGCC
>JAIDHZ010000040.1 GCA_029052995.1 Lachnospiraceae bacterium
CAACCGGAAAAATTGACACCATATTGAAAGACATTATCGAAACAGTAGAAGATACTCATGCCGTGATTGACCGTAACAACAAAGCAGTTAATGATTCCAGCGAGAAATTGGAAGATACCGTACAAACATTTAAGATTATGCTGGAATCCTCGGAAGAAGTGATTAAAGTAACAGAACTGCTGCAGAGCGAACTGGAAGATATTGTGGAGATTAAAGACCAACTTTTAAGAGCTATGGAGCGTCTGGAAGATATTTCCAAAAAATCCGTAGAATCCACAGAAGAAATCAGTGCATCTACGGAAGAACAGGTAGCCGGCCTGGAGGTTATCGTACAATCTATGCAAAACATGCAGGAGGGTATGAAAAAGCTTTCCGATGTGCTGCATTCCCAAGGGGATAACAGTAGTGCCACAACGGCATAGTCCGGTTCAGAGTGATAGTATAATCCTGTTTTTGACATTTAAAAAAGTCAAAGAGGTGATAGACCGCATGGTTTTCACCTCTTTTTTGAATCGTAAAAATGTGGCTGCGAAGTTGAAATTTTTTTGCCCTTTTCTTATTAGCTGTTCTGCCATTGCTCTTTCTGTATCATGCCTTTCTCTGTTGATAAAAGACTTCATTATCTGCTCATCATAATCGTCACTACCTCCACTTCCTTTATTTTTTATACTACTTGACACATAACACTATGTGTTGTATAGTATTGTGCATAAGGAGGTATCAAAATGGATATTCAGTTAAAAAGAGGAATATTAGACATTTGTGTGTTGAGTTCATTGTTGCGTGAAGATTCCTATGGATATAAGATCATCAAGGATTTACAGCCCTACATAGAAATCTCAGAGTCAACACTGTATCCGATTCTAAGGCGTCTGGAAGGTTCCGGGGCACTTAGTGTCTACTCCGCAGAACATAACGGACGGCTGCGGAAATATTATGCAATTAACCAGTCCGGGCGGGAACGAATACAGGAATTCTTAGAGGAGTGGAAGGCAATGTTAAATATTTACGAATATATCAAAGGGGAGATGAACAAAGATGAATAAAGCAGAGTTTCTAAATGCGTTAAAAAAATCAATATCGGAATATCCGGTGGAAGAAACAGAAAAATCAATGGAATATTATGAAGAAATGATTGATGACCGTGTAGAGGATGGAATGTCAGAGGCAGAAGCGGTTGCATCTCTGGGAACTGTTGAAAATATAGCCAATCAGATCAAGTGCGAGCTTCCAATCACCACACTGGTAAAACAAAAGGCAAAAGCCAAAACCCAGGACAAAAAGCTTCCGGTATGGGCAATCATATTACTGATTCTGGGATTCCCATTTTGGGGCGGCGTTGTAATCTTTATTTTAGGTATGATTATCATGTTCTATAGTCTAATCTGGATAATGGATATTATGCTGTGGGCAGTTACCATATGTCTTGCTACCGGCGCATTGACCGGTCTAATTGGTTGCTTCGTCAGTCTGTTCCGTACTTCTTTCGGCTCCGCTGCATTTTATCTCGGGGGAGGTCTGCTGTGCGGAGGGCTTGGTATCTTCTTGTTCCTCGGCTCATCACTTATTACAAAAGGAATTGTACACGGAACAAAAAAATGCTTTCTTGGGATCAAGCAGACCATTGTAGGAAAGGAGAATTAATATGAAACACATAGGAAAAGCATTAATTATAGCCGGAGCATTATCATTATCCGGTATCGTATTTTTGGGAATTGGCAGCCGTATGTTATATGCAGAGCGGAAAAACGGAATCACCCAAACCGATAAAGAATATGAAAAAAAGCAATACACAACTAATGTCAGTGGAATTGAAACGATTGAAACAGACTTATCATCAGATAATATCTCCGTTGAACCTGGAGAAGGGGATGCGATTGAAATCGTTTATTATGATGAAATTGATGACCCAAAATATCAGATATCAGAAAAAAGCGGTACATTACGAATCACTCATAAGCCATCGACTACCTTCTTTCTGTTTCAAATTCCGGATTTAAGCTTGGTCTGGAGCGGGGAAGATACACAAATTATAACGATTAAAATACCAAAAAGCTATGCCGGAGACTATGATTTATATCTCGGCTCCGGTACGATTTCTATTTCAGATTTGGAAATAAAAGAAAGATTGAAGGTAGATGCTACTTCCGGTACAGTAAAGCTTGATAATTTAACCTGCAAAAAGGATGTGGAAGTTGAAATCAGCTCCGGAAACCTTACAATCGACAATGTTGAAGTACAAAGGAATATGACCTGCCGCTCTACCAGCGGTCATGCCAATGTTCAGGATATTACAGTTGGCGAAGATTGGACGATTTTAATCAGCTCCGGAAGCATTGATGTTACCACTGCCACTGTGGACGGAACATTAAAAGCGGATTTTACCTCCGGTAAGATCATTGCAAAAACAGTTTCTGCCAGTGAGGTTCTTACCGAAATCAGCTCCGGTTCCATTGATTTAGATGAACTGACAGTAGAGAAAGGAATATCTGCCTCCGCAACCTCCGGTAAGGTCATTGTTTCATTAACCGATAGTATGAACAATTATAAAATCACCTCCGAAGTGACCTCCGGGCATTGCAATCTGCCGGATGACTTTGGTAACGGTGATAAATATATTGATGTGGATATCAGTTCCGGCAATGTTAACTTTTCTTTTAAAGAGTAATTGATATGTTACGCCCGTTTTCCGCATGGGAAAACGGGCATGCTTTTGCACAAAATCTTATTCCCCTTTCCGGTTCAAAATATTTTGTTCCCATCCCACTTCTTCCTCACAGCTTTGGACGTGCATCAGCAGGTTACAACATAATATTTTATATTCCTCTTTTTTGACGTTTAATAGACTTCTACTTGAAATTGCTGAATACATATTGAAAAATCATCATATATTCCTACCGGCACATCTTCAGCAAAAGAGTATTGTTCCATTGTTTCCATCTCAAATCTATATACCATTATTTGTTCTTTGGTTGGATCAACAATCCAATATTCCCTTACATTGGCCTTCCGATATTTGAAAAGTTTCGTAAAATAATCCATAGGTTTATTTCCAGGTGAAACAATCTCAATAATCCAATCGGGTGCGCCATGGCATCCTTTTTCATCTAATTTAGAAAGATCACAAATAACGGATATGTCCGGTTCAATATAATTGATGTCATCGTTATTTAAAAATACCGCAAACGGAGCTGCATAGACTTCACATTTTCCATCTTTGCTGTCAATATAATTCGCTATTGTCTGATGTAATTTCCAACTGAGCTTCTGATGAGTCCTGCTTGGTGGAGCCATATAATATATTTTTCCATCAATCAGTTCTGCCCGCTCCCCTTCCGGCAAAGCATAAATATCATCTACTGTATGGAGCTCTTCCTTTTTCAATCCTCCATCCTCCACACCTACGTTCTTAGTCTTATTATAGGCAATATTCGCAGTAAATACAACCATTTTCGTCATATGAATATCTAATTTAATTGACCATCATTGCACCATTGGACATGATAAAGAATATGAAAAAAGGCAATACACAACTAAGGTCAATGGAATTGAAACATTTGGAAATAAAAGTGTAAACTTCTCTTTTAAAGAGTAATTGATATGTTACGCACACTTGAAAAAAATACAATATCATGATATTATCCACATATATAATTACCGTATACAAGGGAGAAAATGAAATGTGGCCATTCATTACCATTATTTATACATTTGCACTTTATAGATTACACAGCAGAACTCTTGAATTTAGCTATAATCCGAAATATTATTTCCCTGCATATGCCTTATTTTATATCATACAATTTATTCAAGGCAACATAAGCGAATGGCTTCCTCAACTGCCTTTAAAATATGTGTTTATACTCTTATCTCTTACATACCCCCTTTTTTTATACAAAGATCGTTTATTAAAACGCATTTTTTGGGTATTTCTGTCAAATTTATTATATATAATAACTGAAATTGTGATACTTCAGCTAGTTTTATACTGTTTTAAAATAGAATTACGCAGTACTTCAGTAACAGGCCCCCTTCAATCAGCACTTTATTTTGTTTCAGTCCTTATTTTTTTTGTGATTACAGAGTTAATTATCCATTTTACTAATAAAACTCAAGTTGATATTGACAATTTTCGTATGGAGGTTGTTTTTCTTGTTGGAGTGGATATTTTTTTTATTTCTATTGTAATAGGTCTGTTTTATTATAATAATGTCTTTTTATCAGTGGACACCGCCATTCAGATAATGAACATATGTTTTATAACTATGTCAATTATAACCTTCTTTATATTATATAAAGTAACAAAAAAGTCCAGAGAAATCACACAAAACCGTCTTCAGATGCAGCAGATTGAAATGGAAAATAAGTTGACCGAAAATCTGGAGGATGTTATCAATAATTTAAGAAACCTGAGACATGATATGAATAATCACTTCGGAATACTTCAAGGGCTTTTAGAAATGGGGGAATACACGGAGGCTTCTTCTTATTTGGAGTCCATTTTAGACGATTTAAAAGTGGCAAACAGTTTTGTTTTTGCAGAAAATAAGAAATTATCCGTATTAATCAATAGCAAGATAAGTAAGTCGATTATCTTAAATATTCCTATCGAGACAGAAATACATACAAATGACTTCCCCATGGATGATCAGGATTTGTGTGCAGTTGTCGGCAATATTTTAGAAAATGCTATTGAAGCTTGTAGCAAGGCAGAGCATCCTTCTATCTTTTTTGCAATGGAAAAGGAAGCAAACAACTGCATTATTCGTTGCTCTAATACCTTTTCTGTTGAACCTGTTTTTCAAAATGGTGAATTGAAAACTACGAAAGAGAATAAGGAAATACACGGAATCGGCATTCAGATCATAAAATCCATTGCTGAGAAATATCAAGGCAATACAGATTTTATAGTGGATGACAGATTCCATGTAACTGTGAATATTCCTTATTGATTTCTATTCTTCATCAATGCCGCCATATTTTTATAATCCGATGAATTGATTCTCGCAAAGCAGTCGACAAGTGCGATCTTGCCCACATTTGTCGACTGCTGCGGGGTTGTTGACTGTCAAATCAGAATGGGACTCCCCGAATATACCTTTATGTCTAAACTACACTTTTTTCGTATCATTTGACTGTGTTCCAAAATACATATTTAAAATATCCTGCCGATAAGTGCGACCAATAGAAAAGTCCATGCCATTCTTTAATAACACCATATTACCACGAATTTCCGCAATTTCTTTGCCGGCAACAATTTCACCCTGGTTCACCCTTATAAATCCATCCCCAAGGCGTTCATAAAGTGAAGTGATTGTCTCATATACATTATAAGTTTTAGATTTTGTGTAAATGACACTCTTGGAAATCTGCCTTTGAACATACATAATTTCATCTACTCTTATTTTCTTCTTTAAATTCTTATCTGTAATCACGATTTCTCTTGGATTGTCATGGCTCTTCAATGCAGTCACTTGCAAAAGAGCCTTATGAAGTATTCTTTCCAATTTTTTGATATCGTAAGGTTTTACCAGATAGCCCATCGCTTCCACTTCAAAAGCATCTCCTGCAAACTCTCTATGTCCGGTAACGAAAATAACCACTAAATTTGGATATTTTACTGCGAGCTGAGCGGCAATCTGAATTCCGGATTCCTCCCCCAGATCAATATCCAGAAAAAGGATATCCAGTTTCTTTTTCTCCAGATATTTCTGAACATTTGCCCCTGATTTAAACCCATGATACTCCATTTCCCATCCATTTTTTGAAGAAAGTTCTTTTAAATATATTCCATTGAGCTTAATCTGATATTCTTCATCGTCACAAATTCCGATTTGATATGCCATTTCTATCCCTTTCCTTACTCATCGTATTTAATAACATCAAGCTTTATACCTATGTCGCCTTCCCACTTTTCCTCTAATAATATGCAGTGGGATGAATGACTTGTAAAAATACAATTTATAAATTCTATCGCTAACCTTTTACTATCATTATCCAATTCACTTAATACATTATTTCCAATCAAAAGTTTAATTCCCTTAATATATGCTACTAAACACCTCACAATAAACTTATCCTTCGGAAAAAGATCATCTACTTTTTTAAAAAGAATACCTTCTTTATTAAACACTCGCAGCAATGATTGAATCTCTTTCTCCTTTTCCGGTGTGTATTTATTGGAAATCATTGCGTAAAAATTCAAATAATCTCTAACCAAAAGCTCCGAGTGAATATCTGCCAAAATAACATAATCTATCTTTTTTTTGTATTGTTCTGTATCATTTTTTGAACTAATATTCCCAATACAACACTCACCACTTTCGCAGTCCCTACCGGACAATATTCTCCCTATTAATTCTCTTACTAAATGATCACCAAATATCAAAATTACGGTGGAAGATTTTTCAAATGTCCATGAAACCGTTTTTTCTTTCGTTTTCCATTCCAATTGAACTTTTATAAGCCTATCTCACCTCATCTCTACTATTATAGCAATTTTTCCCGGTCAATAGCAAGGATCTTATTTTCCCATCTTAATCCTCGGCTTTCTGATTCCATAGCTTGCTACCCCTTTTCTATAAACCTTGCTGCAAACGACAATAATAGCAAGTACTTCTATCACCTGAACACTTAGATTTAAAAGCAATCTCTGCCAGGTAAGATGCTGCAGATCATTTGTGGCAAAGCTCATAATCGGTAAACAAAATGGAGCATATGACAGGATGGTGATAAAGATTCCTTTTGTGCCATTGAGTACTGCAAGGCTTACAAAATACACCCCCATAATCACTACTCCTACCGGCATCATTAATTGTGTGGAATCCTGTGCATTATCTGTAAAAGAAGCCAATGCTGCAAAAGCAAACGCATACATTATAAAACCAAGTACAACCGAGCCTACCATCAAAATTAGTGTCTGCACATTCACTACTGATAAAATATCAAAATTTTTGCCCGGCATATCAATCAAATGTGCCAGAAGTAAATAGTAACCAATCCAAATTGCCAACTGTGTTATGATACCGACCACATATCCCAAGATTTTTCCAGTCAAAAGCTCTATCGGTTTAACATAACACAACAAGGTTTCGATAATTCTGGCAGACTTTTCCTCTACTACCGAGTTCGCAATATTTGAACCATATATTAGGATTAATACGAACAAAACCAGTACAATCAAAAATGGAATGAGGAAATTCATGTCCATCGAGGCTGATGATACCGTTGCTGATGCATTTTCCGCTACCTTATCTCCACCGGATAGCCATTTAAATATTTTATCGTACTGTGTTGCCAACATAGTTCCCAGGATTCCCAAAATTGTGATGATGCAAAACCAGTTAGATGTAACTACTTGAATATATGTAAATCTTGTTACCTTTGCCATTTTATTATTCATTGTTTGCCAACTCCTTTATAAAAATAGATTGCATAGAAACTTTCCTGCTGTGTATCTCTTTCAGCTCTATTCCCTGATTCAGAATATCACTGTACAAACTCTGAAGCTCCCCTTTGTTCTTGAATTCTACAGTAAATTTCATTCCATCTTGTGCAAGACAGGACATATCATACTTTCGAATCATTGGGCCAATGTCTTTATTAGTCTCTATTTCTATTTCATTTTCCTTAGAGTATTTTTGAATCAGCCCGGTTACTGTATCGTTTTCCACAATTCTGCCCTTTTTCAACATCACAATCCTGTCACAAAGCTCTTCCACATCTTCCATACGATGACTACTGAATAATATGGTAGCTCCCTCTTCTTTCAGCTTTAATACGGTGCTCTTGAAAAGCTCAATATTTACGGGGTCCAATCCGCTAAATGGCTCATCCAGAATCACGATTTGCGGTTTATGCAAGATCGCACTGATTAACTGTATCTTCTGCTTATTTCCCTTGGATAACGTCTTAACCTTACTGTTTAAATAGGAGGAAATCTCAAACTCTTCCAGTCTGCTTTGAATTGCTTCTAATGCCTCTTTTCGATCCATTCCGTTCAGCTGTGCAAAATAAATCAACTGATCCTTGACTTTTGCATTGACATACAATCCCCGCTCTTCCGGCAAGTAACCAATTGTAGTCTTTGCTTTGCGGATGTCCTCATTTTCAAATGTAATGGTTCCTTCTTCCGGCTCTATGATTCCCATGATGCTTTTTATGGTTGTGGTTTTTCCTGCACCATTGCGCCCCAGAATTCCACCAATCTGTCCCTTTTCCACCTTGAAGCTTACTTCATTCAGAGCCCTGAACTCGCCATATGTTTTCGATAACTTATCAATTTTTAATCCCATGTACTTTACCTCTTTTCCGTGGTTTCATTCTCTTGACAATCCATATTCTATCAAAAAGCTTTCTCAGATACCATCATTTCACTTTGTTATACCGATTAATGATTTTATTCTTCTTATTTTTTGGAAAATCCTTATTATTTGTAAAAATATTCCCATTATTTGTTTCTTATAAAGAAGAATCTAATTCAAGCTTCACGTATGAGTAAAGAGCAGCCCATTTCTCTTGTACTTTCCTACTAAAGAAAAAATGCGAGCCATCTCTGACCCGCTTTCCAGCTATAAATATTAATTCATTTTACTCTCGTAGTCCTCCGATACCCCAATTCCTTAAGCTTTGGATTATCACAAAGTTTCAGACTTCCGGCAACTCTTGATAAGCTTACCTTCGTTGCCTCAAAATCATTAAGCAGATTTTCTGCAGCCTGCTCACTCTTCTTTTCAAATAAAAGGTAAGTAACAAATCTTTCAAGATCCTCCTCGGCACCCTACATCATAACAACCTTATAATCCATACTTTGACCTCATATCGGAAATCACATCATCTGCATCTCTGTAATTTCCCCGCTCTCTGGATTTTTTTAGTTTTGCAAGCATAGCCTCTTCGGTCATAGGTTCATATGGATTAGGTTCTGCCTGTCTCTTAATTTCAAAAGGAAATCCATTTGCAGCAACGGCCTGTGTCAAAAAAATTCTTATTGCAGTCGTTGTATCCGTCCCCAAATCCCGAAACAAAGCATCTGATTTTTTCTTTAAATCATCTTCTACTCTTACCTGAATCGTACTAGCCATGATTATCACCTCCCAGCCTCATTCCTTCTCTATTATAATGCTATATCATTGCCAAATCAATACATTTGTACTGATTTTTAAGCCTATTCTTGAGCATTTTAGATACAAAATGCGGCATAAAGAGGAACGGTCTTTTTTCCGTCCTCAAAGCCAAAATTCTTTGTAGAGAGCTTGATGGCGTAATCAGGCTTATGAGTTTCCATGTAAACCTTCAGGCTCTTGGCTTTAGTGTTGTCAGCAGATTTGACCTCAATGGGTATCAGATATTCAGGGCTGATGTTTTCCTCAAGGGTTTCATTCAGCTTAGGATTGGTTTCAAAATTAAAATACGCCACATTCTCATAATGGGTTCGACCATACTCTAAAAAGGAATAGGTCTTTCCGACCTTAGAAAAAATCAAAAAAGCCCGTATTCATAAATAACCACCTTTTCATCCCAATCCATATCATAGGCCGGCAGCTTCGCAAGACGATAAAATTTAAAGTGCTTTTTCTTCATATGAAGACGATATTCCTCTTTTGGATAATACATCATAACAAACACTCTTCTGGGATGTTTTTCTACACTTCGAATCAGATTATCAATCACTTTTTCAAAAATATTAATTTCAAAAGGATTAAAGAAATAGAATACGCTATCCTCCGGTCGAATCTCGTATTCCTCTGCTTTACCATTTATAATTTCAATCTTTTCACTGCTTCCCCGGAATCTGGTATTAAAATATGCCCGGTTATCCAATGCCTGCTCGTAGAGTTTCTCGTCCACCTCAATACCGCATACCTCACACTGAAATCTCTGGTTTACATAAAACAAAACTCTCCCTTTTCCGCAGCCAAAATCCACTAACCGGTCATATTTGCTAAGAACGTCCTCCATTTCATCAAAAGCACAAATAAGCCCACTATAACTAGTAGGCTCATATCTGTAATAATCATCATTATACCGGTTATTGTACACAATTTCCGTGCTTTCAATCCCCAGAAAATGTTCATACTTATCATTTTCAAAATATTTCGGTGTTTGACCCTTTTTCTTTCTCATCTTGCCTATACCTTTGCCATTTTTAAGATAATATGATTTTTCAATACAAAATAATAAATGCTACGGTCATTGTTTGATCCTACCCAATCAAAACCTCCTCCCCTCAAAGGCAAAGCCGCTTGCCAAACCTCCTTGGTCTGGTAATCAATGTGGTATCATCCTCACTTTCCCACCACTCTTTTATAAATGTTGTCTTATCTACATAAAAACAGTTCTTCTCTCTCAAAGAAGCAAAATTCTGTTTTCCAATACTGACTGTCCGCATGTAACCACCACCTTATATGATATTGTTTCTTTCCATTATGCCGAATTATAGTAATACACTAAATATTACCATACAAAAATAAATTATTCCATTACAAATTGCACTTAACATAAGGAAGTGTCCCTTATAGGTTACTTTTCATATTTCCGCTGTTGTTCATTGTGTATCCCTCCATGGACTAAATATAACAGAAAACAGTGGAAAAAGCGAATGTGGATAACCTTGCAGACTGGTAAAAATTACCAAGAATTTTTTTATAAAAAAAGGTTCTGCCAGCCCATGATTGAGGAAATATGCCCATTTTAAGTCGAAATAGGTAAAAGAAAAAACAGGGGCATACTGGATTCCTCCAACATACCCACATATAGCTTATCCCTATTCCTTTTCATTATCCAAAGTATCTCTTAAGTAATCCCTCGAATGCCTTTCCATGTCTTGCCGTTTCATGCACGGTGTCATGGGATTTGCACCACTTCACATTGTAGAAATGAGAAATGCTGCTGCCTATCTGTTTTTTTGTTTTCATAGCAAAGTTATGATATATTTGCTTTCCTTTGTGTGTTGCGGTTTTTTGCTGCCAAACGAAATGCTTTTTCCATTGCAGGCGTAAGTTCGGGAGAATCTTCATCAAATACAATCTTTCTTTTTGCCGCTTCCTCTATTTGTCTGATTTGTTCCTTTGTGGGCTTTTGGTTTCTATCCAAAGTAACTGTCCGTATCATAATAAATGCTCCTTTCTGCTTTGGTGGCAAGTCTTGCCGATATTAGACGTATATTTTCTTTTCGTTCTGTATAAACAACAAACAGAACATCATTTACCATTCCGATAGTATTATAACGGTCTTCATGGATACTGTGTTCAACATCATATATTTCAATACGCTGTAAATCATTAAAAACTAACATTGCTGTTTCAAAATCAATACCATGCTTTTTTAAATTTAGTTGATTTTTATCCTCATCCCATTCAAATTTCAATGTAATACCTCCCGTTCATAGTGAAAAGGTTATATCTATTATACACTATTTTGGCAAGAAATAAAATAGTTATTGCAGCAGTGTAGGCAAGGCAAGATTGACAATGTAGAGCAGGATTCTAAAGGGAGAGCATGGCAGATTCCTGTTAATGCAGAATGTCCTAGAAAAGAGAAGGGAACAAACCATTTCTGATTCATTCCCTCTTGTTTCAAAAATCCTTAAAAATCAAGCTGTTTGATTAACCAAAATATCTCTTAAGCAGTCCGGCAAATGCCTTTCCATGTCTTGCCTCATCCCTTGCCATCTCATATACGATATCATGAATTGCAATATTATGTTTTATCTGACAGACTGCATCTTTAAAATTCGTCTGCTTCACATCCGCAAAGGTCAAAAAAATCACCGGCCAGGTTCCCTGTAGCTGCCTGTACTTTTCTTCATCCTAGACTGCAAGCCCCTCAAACAGATCAGAACGGTTCGCATACTTTACCGAAAAAAAGCACTCCAACATGCTCATATTGAGTGTCTTTCCAAACCTCCTTGGTCTGGTAATCAATGTGGTATCATCCTCACCTTCCCACCACTCTTTTATAAATGTTGTCTTATCTACATAAAAACAGTTCTTCTCTCTCAAAGAAGCAAAATTCTGTT
>JAIDHZ010000400.1 GCA_029052995.1 Lachnospiraceae bacterium
AATATCATGAGTAATGAAACAAAGCGTAACGCAAAGAGTGCTTTAGACCGTTTTAAGTATGAGGTCGCAAACGAAATCGGTGTGCCGTTAAAGGACGGCTATAACGGTGATTTAACTTCCCGTGAAAACGGTTCCGTCGGCGGTTATATGGTCAAGAAAATGATTGAAGCCCAGGAACGTGCAATGTCCGGTAAGTAATACCGGCAGTTTATGTCAAAAGGCAACACATCCACGGTATACGTGTTGACTTGTGCACAGGGATCAAAAACCGATTGTCTGCCAGACTCCGGTATTCCGGGGTGGCAGATAATCGGTTTTTCCCTTTTCCTTACACAAAAACTAAAACCTTCTAACAAATGATACGCATTTTATAACTGTACCATGCCCATTTCCTCTTTTAAAAGTTCCTCAAAGGGATAGCGTTCCTTTTCCAAAAGTTTTACTGCCTCATTTGCCTGCTTTAGCATATCCGCATTGCTGTAAATATCCCCAAGCCTGAACAACATCTCACCGCTTTGCCTGACACCAAAGAAATCCCCCGGTCCCCGCAGTTTCAAATCTTCATTTGCTATATAGAACCCATCGTTAGATCTGTTTAAAATATCCAGACGTTCAAGGGCTTCCTGCTTATCGCTGGCACATAACATTATGCAATAGGACTGGGAATCTCCGCGTCCAACACGTCCTCTTAACTGGTGGAGCTGGGCAAGTCCGAATTTTTCGGCATTTTCTATCATCATGACTGTGGCATTTGGATTATTGATTCCCACCTCTATTACCGTTGTAGACACTAAAATATCAATTTCTCCCCCGGCAAAGTCTCGCATGATACTGTTCTTTTCCTCCGGGCTCATCTTCCCATGCAGATAGGAAATCCTAACTGTGCCAGGAAAGACATCCATCAGGCTTTCCTGATATTCTATGACATTTTCAGCCTCCATATTTTCCGATGCCTCCACCATGGGACATATGATATAAACCTGATGCCCCATGTCAATCTGTTCCTTCATAAATTTGTATGCTGTGGGACGGTATTTAGGACCCACCACACAATTCTTAATAGGTTTCCTCTCAGCAGGCATATCATTCATAATGGAAATATCCAAATCCCCATACATAATAATTGCAAGGGTTCTCGGAATCGGTGTGGCACTCATTACAAGAACATGGGGCGCATTGCCTTTTTCTGACAGCTTTGCCCTCTGTCTGACACCAAAACGGTGCTGCTCATCCGTAATCACAAGGGACAGTTTTTTATAAATGACCTTGTCCTGAATCAGTGCATGGGTGCCTATCAGCACATCAATCTCACCCTCTGCAAGGGCATCATAAATTTTCCGCTTTTCCGACAGCTTTGTAGAACCTACCAGCAGCTTTACACGGACACCATAAGGCTCCAAATCCCTTCTGACACCTTCAAAATGCTGCATTGCCAAAACCTCCGTCGGTGCCATAAATGCCGCCTGATATCCATTATTAACTGCAGCCAGTATTGCAATCTCTGCAACCACCGTTTTACCGGAACCCACATCTCCCTGAATCAGCCGGTTCATTACCGTTTCACCAGTTAAATCCCTGCGTATCTCCTCAACTGCCTGCTTTTGTCCCTCTGTCAGGGCAAAAGGAAGCCGCCCCATGAAATGTTCTGCCATTTCCCATTCCTTCATCACATAATGGTTGGCAGCCTTTACCGTCTCCTCCCTGATTTGGCGCATATGCACCAGAAACCAGAAAAATTCATCAAAAATAAGACGGTTCCGGCAGTTCATCAGTCCGTCCATGCCAGTTGGAAAATGCACTCCCTGTACCGCTTCCGGCAGTGATAATAAATTAAAGGCTTCCCTCACCGCTTCCGGCACCTCATCTTTTATCCCGGGTAAAACGGAAAGCGCACCCTGTACCGCTTTTGTTACCATTTTATTGCTCAGTCCCTCCGTTAAAGAATATACAGGTTGCAGGGAGGATTGCAGCCTGGTATACTGCTCCGGTGTATAATACTCCGGATGTTCCATCTGAAGCTGCATTCCTCTTGCAGACAAGGTTCCCACAAAAACAAATGACTGTCCAATATGAAATACCTGTTTTAAAAAGGGTGAATTATACCAGACAAGCTTTACCGCACCGGTTCCATCCTTTACCGTACAGGTAACAAGCTTAAGGCTCCTCACCTTTTTAATATCCACATAAGACTGTATGGTGGCATGAATTGCCACCCTTTGTCCCACCTCTGCCTCATCAATATCCACAGGCGCCTTATAGCTTAGATAATTTCTCGGATAAAATCTTAACAAATCCTCTATCGTATATATATTTAATTTTTCAAATAAAGCCGCCGTCTTGGGACCCACGCCCTTGATGCTGTCAACCTTATCTGTAATATTCATTATACCTTCCTCCATAAATCATCTATTATCTGATGTGAAAGGAATGCCGCAAAGTCCATCTCCTCTTTTTTACCTTCTCTTTTGTCTATATAAAAATTATCCTTCCCATCAATCAAAAGCTTCGAACCAAAATATATCCCCCATTGCAGTGACTTAATTTACCACAACAAATTTTAATCTGTTCAAATGTGTCTGTAACACTGATCATATCTTTATAATACTTTCCAAATCCAGTCCATACTGTCTTGCAATATCCCGGGCATAACTTAGGCCATCCGGTTTTGTACGGACAATTCTGTAGCTGCGCACACCATTTTCTTTATCTTCCATTTGTGCTGCCAGATTATCTATTTTTCCTTTGTTAAGGGAATGGGCATTATACTTGTCCACCTGCTGTGGAAGATCATGTATATGTGTGACATAGATACCTCCACACCCAATAATTCCGAGCCCCGTCAGCACCTCTGATGCAATATATCCAGCCTCTAAGCCGCTGGTACTTGAAAAAGATTCATCCATTAACAGCATATCAGTATCCGTCAGCTGTTTTAAGATATCTCCCAGCCGTGCGCACTCACTTTCCAGACGCCCCTTTCCATAATTGTTTTCATCTGATGAGGGAAAATGCGTAAATATGCCGGTCACCGGGCTCATAACAGCCTTTTTTGCCGGAACAAACAAGCCCAATTGAAAAAGCGCCTGCGCCATGCCAACAGAGTATGCAAAAATGGATTTACCACCGTGGTTAGGACCGGTCACCAAATAAAACCTCCCATTTTCATCAAATGAAAAGGAGTTGGATATTATTGTCTTTTCAATTAACCGGGAGGCTAATATTGGATTGTAAACGCCCTCTAAATCACACTTTTTCTCTGCCATGGACGCAATATCAGGGCGGCACATTGGAAATCCCTGTTCTTTCATTGAAAGGATAAATTTAACACCGGCGGTCAGAAAACGGATATCATCCAAAAGTGCAGTAAAGCAGGAAGTATTAATATTAAAATACTTTTGGATAACCGGTTCAAAGTCTCGAAGTGATTTTGAATATATGGTATCAAGACAGGATTGAACAGCAAAGTTGAATGCCTTTAATTCCTCACCGTGCAGCCCCTTTGCCAGCGGATACAGTGGTGAAATTAGAGAACCTGTGTCTAAAGGGTTCTTTTTTAAAAGTTTCTCCATTATAGTACCGGCATGGAAGGGTTTATCATTTACGGAAATTACTCCCGCTTCACGAACACACATATTCTCGTCTAAATTTACCCCAAGTGTAACACTTTTCATATTCCCCAGATGAATCTCCATTTTGGCAAGCTCTGTACGAAGATTATTATATTCCTCTCCTTCATATATTGCAAAAATCCCATCCCGGAAATGGCATAACCCCTCCGACTGCAGGGTGGTATCCTTAAATCCATTTGCAAATAAATCCACGATTTCCTGATAGATTTCTAAATACCGTACAGAGCTTAATGCAGACTCTACAGAATAATCACTGTTCATGGCACGGCGTAAGTCATGTATATTCTGTATATATGTAATAGATTCACAAAATATTTTATAAAGAGCAGGATTTTCCACAAGGTCCTTTACAATTTGAAGCCTGTAATCAATCACATCCGGGTCAGTAGTAAAATAATCCTCCAGCTTCAGGTCATTAAAACCACGGTGGCTCTGCCTGATTAAAATAATCATATCATCAATCTGTAAAGGGTGAATGAACCCAAAGTCTTTAAGGGGAATTTCATTCCTGCGGTCGTAGTCCTGCGGGTAAATCAAACGGTTTGGTAATTGTATCATAAGTACTCCTTTCTATCTTGTTCCTGACTTTAAATCCTCTCTTAAAAAGGTCTGCTGCACTATCTTTATAGAAAAAACTCTATATCAGTGCAGCAGACCCTTTTATCCACACTATTCCACCGACATTACATAATAGTAAATCGGCTGTCCTCCATAGTTAAATTCGACATCCAGATCACTGTATGTCTCTTCAACATAGTCTGCAAATGCTTTGGCATCTTCTTCCTTTACATCAGCGCCATAATAAATGCTGATAAGCTCCGAATCTTCATCTATCATGTGTGAAAGCAGTTCTTTGGCTGCCGTATCCAAATCAGGAGACACTGCTTTAATTCCTCCGTCATCTATACCCATGATATCACCGGCACTGATTTCTTTACCATCAATGCTTGTATCCCTTACTGCATAGGTTACCTGGCCGGTCTTAACCACTGACATTGCCTCTGTCATATCGTTAAGATTGCCTGCACTGTCCTTACCGGCATCAAAGCTTATTAAAGCTGACACACCCTGAGGTGCGGTCTTTGACGGAACCACAACAATCTCCTTATCCTCTGTAAGCGCCTGTGCCTGATTAGCTGCTAAAATAATATTCTTGTTGTTTGGTAAGATGTAAATCGTCTTTGCATTAACCTTTTCAATAGCATTTAACATATCCTCTGTGCTTGGATTCATCGTCTGTCCGCCTTCTATCAGATAATCGACACCTAAATCCCTAAAAATATCATTCATGCCTTTGCCTACAGAAACAGCAATAAATCCATATTCTTTAGTCCTGCCGCCGGATTCACTGCCACCAGTGTTATTGCTTACAGTACTGTCATTACCGGCTTTTGCAGCTGACCGTTCCTTTGCCTGTGCAGCTGCCATTTTCTCCGCTTCCATAATGACTTTTTCCCGGTGTTCCTCACGCATATTGTCAACCTTCATGCTTGTAAGTGAGCCATAGGTGAGCCCCCGCTCAAAGGCAAGCCCTGGATTATTGGTATGCACATGTACTTTTACAATCTCATCATCTGAAACCACAACCAAAGAATCTCCAATGGATTCAAGATAAGACTTAAATTCCTCTTCAATCTGTTTATTGTACTCATTTTCCAACATAATAATAAACTCAGTACAATATCCATATTTAATGTGTGAGATGTCAATTTCTTTTCGGTCAATACCTGCCGAATTAGTGGTTTTAAGACCCGAAGCGTCTGGAGCCGGTCTGCCATCTCCCAATGCTTCACCAAAACCACTCGAAAAATCGTACGTTACTTTACCCGTCAATGCATCATAAGCACCCTCTAACACTGTCATAAGACCTTCTCCGCCGGAATCTACAACGCCTGCTTCTTTCAACACTGGAAGCATTTCCGGTGTCTGGTTTAACACTTCACGGCCATATGCCAATACTTCTTCAGCGAAGGTTTTAATATCCTGATTATTTCTGCGGCTTAACTCTGCAGCCTTATCAGACAATCCCTTTGCAACCGTTAAAATTGTACCTTCCTTGGGTTTCATAACTGCCTTATAAGCAGTTGCCACAGCACGCTCAAAGGCTGCTGCCAAATCTGCAATCGTGACCTCTTCTTTATTCTCCAACTCTTTACAAAGCCCTCGGATTAACTGTGACAGAATAACACCCGAATTACCTCTTGCCCCCCGCAGGGAACCTGTTGACATTGCTTTTGTTACATTAGTAAATGTAGGCTCTGTAATTTTGGCAACCTCTTTTGCTGCGGCAGTTATTGTTAAAGTCATATTTGTTCCTGTATCTCCATCTGGAACCGGAAAAACATTTAATTCATTTATATACTCTTTTTTTTCTTCAATACGCCTTGCACCTGCTAGGAATCCATACTGAAGGCTTTTTGCATTAACACAGATTTTCTTACTCATATTTCCTCCTACCATCCTAATCAATTACCCGCACGCCTTCAACAAAAACATTGATATTATTGACCTGCATACCGGTAAATTCTTCCACTTTATAACGAACCGTTGACATTAAATTCTCTGCAACGGTAGAAATACTAACACCATAAGCCACAATAATATGAAAATCTATGGCAATTGAATTATCTTCACCAACTGTAACATTTACACCCTTAGACACACTATCGCCTTTAAGCAGCTTTACCAGTCCGTCTTTCACATTAACACTTGCCATTCCAACGATACCAAAACATTCAATAGCAGATAATCCTGAATACTGCGCAATAACATCGCTCTCAATAATAACATCGCCGTTTTCTGTTTCAACTTCTATCTTCATACAAATCCCTCCATGTTATCCTTTCATTTTTTTATGAATCTTTTCCCTTTGAGTTACTTTTCATACCATTAAACAATATTCAAATGAAAAACATCCGATTATTACATAAATACCAATATATGGTATAATTATACAACGAATTCCATCAAAAAGAAATATATTTTTTAAATAATGCTTGCATTTATACAACACTTCTGTTAAAATTGACATGTTGCAAACCGATAGGTGAATATAAATCAAGGAGGTGCAAATCATGGCAAAGTGTTCAGTATGTGGCAAAGGCGCTCATTTTGGTATTAAAGTGAGCCATTCTCATAGAAGATCTAACAAGATGTGGAAGTCCAACATCAAGAAAGTAAAAGCAAATGTAAATGGTACTCCTAAGAGAGTTTACGTTTGTACTTCATGTTTAAGATCAAACAAAATTGAGAGAGCTTAATCTGATTATAAAAAGAATCCTTCGGGATTCTTTTTTATTTCAATTTTAATCACATCTGCAAAATAGCAGATATGATGCCAAAAGCGCAATTACCAAAATCCAAAAATTCCAAATACCTTCTATAAGATAATCCACAATCATTCCAACTGCAAACCAAAAGAAAGCAAAACCCCATACCCTTTTCATAGTATTTTCGTTCCTTTAAACCCTGCTATGAAATAGCATATTCTGATTCTGCTTCCTTTGTGACAATATATTAAATATAATTCTAATTTCCTTCTAAAATATCAGATACTGCAGCATCTACTTCCTTATTATTCTCCTCTGCTTTATCCTTATTTTGAAATCTGTCAATCAAATCCGGAACCATATCAAGTACCTTAGTTACGGTATCCTGATTCTTTACATTCACAAGGCGAATTTGTCCACCCTGAATAACCAAAACAGCACTGGCAGTCATTTTTCCTCCTAATGCACCTGCACCATTATTCTTATCACCATTTGCAAATGCGCCTGCACCCACTCCAAAGCTCACATCCACCAGCGGAAGAATAATTGTATCCCCGATTTTAGTCGGTTCACCTACTACAGTCTTTGTTGTAAGGAACTTATCCATGCCCTGAAACAGTGAACTAACAGTTGAGTTAAAATCATTTGCCATTTTTTTGCCCTCCTATGACTCTAATATAGTTTGCACTTTTTTCTTTACTTTTATAAGATTTTTATTAAATATAACCTTAATTAACAATTTTAAAACGGAAATCAAATATATTTTCCCTTTTCCATGCATATTGCCCTTAAGGAATTTTTCTGTAAAATCCGGTTTCACTGTAAAAAAACCGTCATATATCGGTAAAATCATCGCCAATGCTCCTAATATCTCACCTGTAGCTGCCGGATCATCTAATCCGAATTC
>JAIDHZ010000401.1 GCA_029052995.1 Lachnospiraceae bacterium
AAAAATAAAAAAATATGTGCAGGAAAAATGTGCTTGTCCGGTAGATACAGGAGTAATAACAAAGGAAGTATCTTATTCTGTAAAAGAGTTGGAAAAAAAGCTGGAAAAAGCACCGGAAAATTCAACAGAAAAACGGGATAAAAAATTGGATATGGAGACATCTGAAGAAGAACAGCCAAGGGGTTTAAAAATAGTAAAAGCTTTCTTAGCAGTTATTGCATTAATCAATATTTTATTGATTGTATGTCTTTTGTTTAATATACTAACTTATGATTATATGCGTTATCTTTTTATTACTATGGGTCTCTTGATTTTCAATACAATTATTTACATGAATGTACAAAAAGAGGAATCTCCGGATGAAATGATGCAGGCTTACTTTGAGGAACAGGAAAATGAAAAATGGGAAAAACAGGAACAGATTAACAGCCGGTCAGAAAAAAAGACGGTGATTTATGGCGAAACAACGGTGTTGTCAGAAGGAGAGAAAGATTTTACAAAAGAACTCCTGATAGAGGAAGAGGAGGAAAGGCACTTGTATCTGGAGGCATTAGAGCAGGGAAAATATGATCCAATACATATTCATAACAGTGTGGTGTTAGGCTGCATGGAGGAAGGGTGCAATTACATATTAAAAGAGCGTGGAATAAGCAGAATGCATGCAAAACTCATGGAAAAGGCAGACGGTCTCTATCTTTTGGACCTAAACTCCACTAATGGGACATATCTAAATGGTCAGATGTTAGAAAGTGGAGAGGATTACAAGATTGAGGAGGGTGACCATATTGCGTTTGCCAAAAGTGAATTTTATGCTGCGCTGGAAATTTAAACCTATTGTTCTGTATCATTGTTTGGTTAATTATGTAAAAAATACAAATAATTAAATAAAAAAAATTAAAAATATCTGTTGAATTATGTCGAATTATCATGTATAGTGATAGATAACTTTTATTAATGGGAGGAGATAGAGATGAATAACAGTGATGTATTTGGAGTTTTTGCATTTCTTGCAGCTTACATTGTTGTGATAGCTATTGTAGCTATTGTATGTTATGTGCTTTATGGGATTTCCCATATGAAGGCATTAAAGGCACTGGGTTATGACAAGGCATGGCTTGCATGGATTCCGTATGGCAATTATTTTGCAATGGCTGATGCTGTTATCGGTGATGAGGAGTCTGTAAATTTGTTTGGAAACGTTAATGTACCGGCGATGGTTTATAAGCTTTGGTGGCTTGGCGCTATCGTTGGATCATTTATTCCTGCTGTAGGTTCACTTCTTGTACTTGTAATTACGATTGTATTTTTAGGCAATACTTATGGAAGAATGTATGCAGAATTAGAGGGCAAGACACTACAGGAAACTCAGGCGATAGGTTATGTTTCCGGATTTATATCAATTATTGCAGTTGTGAAATTTTTAACAGGAAAATATGAGTAATTAAGAGAATTTAAAGAGCTTTGCACTAAAGATTTGTGCAGGCTCTTTTTTTATTAAATTAATGTAACTGCTCAAAGGATGCGAAGCTATTAATAATAGGATATGGGATTTGATTTTATATATGTTGTAAAATCCTATATTTTCGGATATAATTAATATTAATTATGCGAAAAGAGGTGAGTTTTACGAAGATAAATATTTACTATGGTGGAAGAGGGTTGATTGAGGACCCGACAATTTACGTGATGAATAAAATAACGGAGGTTCTAAATGAGCTCCGGGTAGAGGTAAAGCGATATAATATTTTTGAAGAAAACAATGCAATTGCAACCCTGCCGGCAACCCTTAAAGGTGTTGATGGTGTGATTCTTGCCACAACAGTAGAGTGGTTTGGAATTGGCGGATATATGCAGCAGTTTTTGGATATGTGCTGGTTATACGCAGATAAGCAGGAGCTGGCTGCTTTATATATGCTTCCGGTTGTCATGGCAACTACTTATGGGGAGAGGGATGCGGAACTTGAACTGATAAAGGCATGGGAGACATTAGGGGGTATTCCCATTACCGGACTGGTTGCCTATGTCGATAATTTGGAAGATTTTGAGAGAAATGAAGAGTATATAACGATTATCGAAAAAAGGACGGAGGCACTATATCGTTCCGTTCATCAAAAGACTAAAAGTCTGCCGACAAGTACGCTGGCGGTTAAGACTAACCTGCTAAAGACCAGAACAATTGAACTTACCCCGCAGGAGAGAGAACATCTTTCCAAATTTGTCAGCGACGAGTCTTATGTAAAACAGCAAAAAGAAGATATCGAACAATTGTCAGCTATGTTTAAGAAAATGCTTCATAATGATGAGGATGACAGTGAACAGGATTTAGAAGATGAACCGGAAGAAGATGACGGTTTGAAAGATTTACAGGAACATCAGGAAGATAAGGAGGATGAACCGGAAGATTCACTGGTGTCTGAGTTTAGCAGATGTTATCAGCCGCAGCAGGATTTTGTTGCCTCTTATGCTATTATTATTTCTGATATGGATTCGATTTTGCATATTGATGCAACTCCTGAGCATGCGAAATGTTATTATGCGGCAACGGATGAAGCAGATGTGGTTTTGCGAACAACTACTAAAGTACTTAATAGTATTTTAGAGGGTAAGGGTACATTTAAGAGAGGATTTATGGCAGGGGAGATTTCGGCGAAGGGTAATTTCAAGACTCTTCGGATGCTGGATGACATTTTTCCATTTGCAAAGGAGTAGTTTTTTAATAGTAAGATAAATAGGTAAGGAAGTGAAAAACATGTCATACATGGCACTATACCGCAAATGGAGACCGGATGAATTTGAAGAGGTAAAGGGACAGGAACACGTTGTAACCACATTGAAAAACCAAATTACCCATGACCGCATTGGGCACGCATATCTGTTTTGTGGAACAAGAGGAACAGGAAAAACAACCGTAGCAAAGCTTTTTGCTAAGGCAGTAAATTGTGAACATCCCCGTGAAGATGGAAGTCCCTGTAATGAGTGTGCCGCATGTAAAGCAATTAGTGCGGGTAATTC
The DNA here is from genome assembly GCA_029052995.1 of Lachnospiraceae bacterium. Lineage (GTDB taxonomy): Bacteria > Bacillota > Clostridia > Lachnospirales > Lachnospiraceae > CAG-590. The sequence goes on from JAIDHZ010000401.1 coordinate 3,013, forward strand.
ATTAAATGTAATAGAAATTGATGCAGCATCAAATAATGGTGTAGATAATATCAGGGAGATTCGTGACGAGGTGCAGTATTCCCCAACAGAGGGAAAATATAAAGTATATATCATTGACGAGGTTCATATGCTTTCTATTGGAGCATTTAATGCTTTGTTAAAGACATTAGAGGAGCCGCCGTCATATGTTATTTTTATTTTGGCCACAACGGAGGCACATAAGATTCCGATTACCATTTTGTCCAGGTGTCAGAGGTATGATTTCAGGAGAATCAGTTTAGATACTATTTACAGCCGCCTGACAGATCTGCTGAACCGGGAAGGTGTGGAGGCAGAGGAAAAGGCAGTACGTTATGTGGCAAAGGCGGCAGATGGCTCTATGCGTGATGCCTTAAGTTTGTTAGATGAGTGTATTGCATTTTATCTTGGTCAAAAGCTCACATATGATAATGTGCTTGAGGTATTAGGTGCTGTAGATGTGGATATTTTTAATCAGCTTATGTGTTATATAGCTGCGAATGATACTATGCAGGCATTGAAGATAGTGGATGATGTTATATGGCAGGGCAGGGAGCTTAGCCAGTTTGTAGTTGATTTTACATGGTATATGCGTAATCTCCTTTTATTAAAATCATCGGATCACATAAATGATCAGTTGGATATTTCTTCTGAGAATTTAGAGAGTATGAAAAAGGTTGCCAAACAGGTAGACATAGAAGCGTTGATGCGGTATATACGGGTATTTTCTGAGATGTCTAATCAGATTCGTTATGCAACACAAAAGAGGGTTACTTTGGAGCTTGCAGTTATTAAGCTGACAACGCCACAGATGGAGACAAATATGGATTCCATATTAGACCGCATTCGCCTTCTGGAACAAAAGGTGGAGGAAGGAATTTGCTCCATGTCAGAGGAACAATTAAAAATGTTAGGTAACAATCTTGCAGCGGAAGCTATGAATGAAAATGGCATATCGTCAGATGAGCCGGATATCAACCGGGAAGAATTATTAAAAGAGAGTCTGACACCGGCAGAGGCTTCTGATATGAAGGCAATTATAGACAGCCTTAATGAAATCCGTAACAATTCAGAGTTTAGACACAATATTGGAATGGGAACCATGAGTTTCTTTGATAAGGCAAGTATAAATATTGGTCACGATAAGAAGTCAATAGTACTGTCATTTGATCAGACAGAAGGAGGTAAGATGGCAGAGGCACAGCTTTCTAAAGAGAAAAGCATAGTGGCTTTGCAGGAAATGGTTGGAGAGCTTACGGGAAAACAAGTGGAGATTACCTGTCAGTCTAAGGGAGATTTGAAAGAAAATGACCTTAACAGTATTAACTTGTCAAAGGTTAATTTTAATGTGGTTGTACAGGAGTAGAATCAGTTTATAGATATAATAAGCCAAATTAGTAAAATATTATAAAATAGGAGGATATAGTAATGGCAAAGAGAGGCGGTTTTCAGGGGGGTATGCCCGGAAACATGAACAATCTGATGAAACAGGCACAGAGAATGCAAAAGCAGATGGAGGAACAGGCAAAGGAGTTAGAGAATCAGTCTTATGAAGCATCTGCAGGAGGTGGTGTCGTAAAAGTTATGGTTTCCGGTAAGAAAGAGGTAATGTCCGTTCATATTGAACCGGAGGTTGTTGACCCGGATGATATTGAGATGTTAGAAGACCTGATTGTTGCGGCAACCAATGAGGCTCTCCGTAAACAGGAGGAGGATCAGAATGCAAAGATGTCAAAGATTACCGGTAATATGGGTGGATTAGGAGGATTTCCTTTCTAATGGATCTATATAGCGAAAAGGTAAATCTCTTGGTTGAGGAACTGGGAAGACTGCCGGGAATTGGGCAAAAATCAGCCCAGAGGCTGGCATATCATATTATTAATATGCCACTGGATCAGGTAAAGTCTCTGTCAAATTCCATAATTTCTGCAAAAGAAAATGTAAAATATTGCAAAGAATGTTATACATTGACAGATAGGGAGATTTGTCCGATATGTTCTTCAAAGAACCGGGATCATAAAACGATTATGGTAGTGGAAACTCCAAGGGATTTAGCGGCGTATGAACGTACCGGTAAGTATAATGGCATATATCATGTATTGCATGGAGCCATTTCTCCCAAGCTGGGAATCGGGCATGATGATATAAAATTAAAGGAACTGATTATCAGACTTCGGGATGATGTGGATGAATTAATTGTGGCAACAAATTCCGGAATGGAAGGAGAGGTCACAGCAATGTATATAAGTAAATTAGTAAAGCCTACAGGTATTAAGGTAACAAGAATTGCTTCCGGAATACCCGTGGGGGGCGATTTGGAGTGTATTGATGAGGTGACATTGCTCAGGGCCCTGGAGGGGCGCATAGATCTATAGAGGAATGATTGCCATAAAATGGCATCAAATATTGAAAAAAACGAAAGGAAGGATAAGGTATGAAGAGAATTGGTATGTTGACAAGCGGCGGTGACTGCCAGGCATTAAATGCTACGATGCGAGGTGTTGTGAAGGGATTATGCAATCTGTATGATGATGTGGAGATTTATGGATTTTTAGAGGGTTACAAGGGACTCATCCGTAACAACTATAAGCTTTTAAAGGCAGAGGATTTCTCAGGAATTTTGACAAGGGGAGGCACAATTTTGGGAAGCTCCAGACAGCCATTTAAGCTGATGAACCAGCCAACAGAAGATGGAATTGATAAGGTTAAATCCATGAAAGAAACCTACAAAAAATTAAAGCTTGATTGTCTGGTTGTATTAGGAGGAAACGGTTCCCAAAAAACAGCGAACCTTTTAAGTGAAGAGGGGTTAAATGTTATCGGACTTCCAAAGACCATTGATAATGATTTGTGGGGGACTGATATGACCTTTGGTTTTCAGTCAGCAGTAGATATTGCAACCCAGGCTATTGACTGTATCCATACAACGGCAGCATCCCATAATCGGGTATTTGTAGTTGAGATTATGGGACATAAAGTAGGACATATTACGTTACATGCCGGTATCGCAGGCGGTGCAGATATTATTCTGCTTCCGGAGATTCCTTACGATATAAAGAGTGTGTGCAAGGCGCTTGACAAGAGAAGCAGGGAAGGGAAAGGTTTTTCTATTATTGCCGTTGCAGAAGGTGCTATTTCCAAAGAAGATGCGGCACTGCCTAAGAAGAAGAGAAAAGAGAAGTTGGCAAACCGTCCATATCCTTCCGTTGCATATGAAATTGCAGAGCAAATTAAGGATGCATGTGGCAGTGAGGTAAGAATTGCAATTCCCGGACATACACAAAGAGGAGGTGGTCCGGATGCCTATGACCGTGTGCTTTCATCAAGGTTTGGGGCTTATGCAGCAAAGCTAATCCATGATGAGAGATATGGCCGTCTAGTTGTATTAAAGGATAATGATGTGACAGATATTGCACTTTCTGAGTCTGCCGGCAAATTAAAATACGTTTCACCGGAAGACAGCATTGTGCAGAATGCACGTATGCTTGGAATTTCTTTTGGAGATGACTAAAAAAAGGAAAGTCTTAATTAAAGCAAAACGTTCAATCATGTAGTCAAGTGACCAGTATGCTTTTGTAATAGGTTGGGAAGACTGTTAAATGTGAATAAAATGTAAGGTAGTGTAAAATAGTTTGTGTCTTTAGAAATAAATGGCTCCTTTTTGGTAAGAATTATGATATGAAAATTCTTATCAAAAAGGAGTATTTTTATGGCTATTGCAAAGTAACAAATCTGACAGATTCTAGATTGAATGTCTTTTTTTCTTGGTTCTAAAACCTTAATACCAAAATATTTCTTGCGTGCTATCATGTGGTGTATGGGCTTCCCATATCATCACATACACTTTGGTTCTGGTAGGATAAAAAATATCATAAGGCATGAATAATGAACTTAAAGTACATTGTTAATGACTGGAAAAAATTCTACAAATATATAAAGTTAAAGAGACTATATAATCTGATTAGGAGGATATAGGACATGAGTAAAAAAGATATTGTTATTGAAAAGTTCCAGGCTGCATGCAGATTACGTCAAATTCGTGAAAATGCCGGATTAACGCAGGAAAAATTTTCTGAAATTTTAGATATTTCATTATCTGCATATAAAAAGGTTGAAAGTGGTGAAAATCATGTATCAATTTCATGTTTAAGGAATTTACATACGGAAATGAATGTATCTGCAGATTATGTATTATTTGGAAATAATCAAAATATGGAAGGGGCTTGGGAAATCTTACTGAATTGCACAGAAGAAGATAAACTGCTTTTAATGTTGCGCTTGATAATGTATTTTACGCATTTGAAAAAATCAATCTTTCCTTTAAAAGAAGATCAATTAGTAGAAGAAGATGAAATTATGCAATTGGTTAATAGTATAAAAGGATTTGAGGGAAATAATGGAGAAGAGAGTATTAATTGTTGAGGATAATGAGGTTCATAGGCAGGCGTTATGCAAAATAATAAAGGAATTATATAGTGATATACACGTGCATTATGCTCCTGATGCAAGCACCGGATTTTGTATAGCGTTAGAACATCATATACAATTGTTTATTATTGATATTATCCTGAATGCAAAGAATCCTGCAGATGTATCAGGATTAAATCTGGCAAAAGAAATTAGAGGAATTGATAAGTATAGATTTACTCCGTTTATATTTATAACTTCGCTGGAAGACCCCAAGCTATATTCATACAGTCAGCTGCATTGCTTTGCCTATATTGAAAAACCATTTAATGTTACCTATGTTAAGGAGTCTATTTCAAAAGCCTTAGAGTTTCCTGAGAGGGAAGAGGATGACCGGTATCTATACTTTCGTAAAGATGGGATTATATATTCGGTGTATATTAAAGATATCATTTATATATACAGCAGCAGAAGAAAAATAAAAGTATTCTGTATGAATGATGAGATAGAAATACCATATAAAACTTGTCAGGAAATGCTTCATGAATTAGATTCAAGTTCCTTTATTCAATGCAGCCGGTATTGTATTGTTAATAAAAATTTCATAGAGCATGTAGATTATATTAATCGATTTATCAAACTTAAATACATAGATTCACTAATAGAGATAGGTATTGTTATGAAAAATAATTTTAAACGAAAATTGGAGGATTCTTAGATGTGGGCTGCAGTAATTTTGCTTATAGAATTATTAATGGTTTTCCAGTGTATGCAGATTGCATTCAAGTGCCGGTTTTGTGTTAATAAATATATGATTAGTATAATCATAATTGAAATGGTTGTATATATTGGAATTAACATGAAAATTATTCCGTTTTATTTTTCAGGCATATATTTTGTTTTGTTATTTATTTTTTGTCAATATGAAATCAAACAGGATTTAAAGAAAATAATAATTGGATTTATATGGGGAACATCCTTGGCTTGTTGTTTTGAAGTTGCCGGTTTTTTGATAATAGATTTGATTTGTAATAAAAGTAGTTCAATAAATAGTTTGTTTTTATCAAGTTTGTTGGCTTTTCTTCTTTCAATAGGTATAGAAAAGAC
>JAIDHZ010000402.1 GCA_029052995.1 Lachnospiraceae bacterium
TTTAAAGCATTTTTGGAAGAATTTACGGAATAAATGTGGAAAAAGATTATAAAGCTTAGGGTTATTCTTTACAAAAATATGGATTTTTATTATAATTACGTTGTTAAATAACGACGCTGTTAAATTAGGAGGATAAAAATGGATTACAAGAACGCTGGAGTGGATATTGAAGCAGGTTATAAGTCAGTGGAGCTGATGAAGGAATATGTAAAACGAACGATGCGGGAGGAAGTGCTTGGCGGACTTGGTGGATTTTCCGGTGCATTTTCACTTAAGAAAATAAAAAATATGGAAGATCCGGTGTTGTTATCCGGAACAGATGGATGTGGTACAAAGGTTAAGCTTGCTATGATTATGGATAAGCATGATACAATAGGAATTGATGCAGTGGCGATGTGTGTTAATGACATTGCATGTGCAGGTGGGGAACCTTTATTCTTTTTAGATTATATTGCCTGTGGAAAGAATTATCCTGAAAAGATTGCATCTATTGTAAGTGGTGTTGCAGAAGGCTGTGTGCAGTCAGATGCTGCTTTAATTGGCGGTGAGACAGCAGAACACCCTGGGTTGATGCAGGAAGATGAATATGATTTGGCAGGCTTTGCTGTTGGTGTTGTAGATCGGAAGGATTTGATTACCGGCAATGATATTAAACCTGGTGATGTGTTAGTGGGAATTGCATCTACAGGTGTGCATAGTAATGGATTTTCTTTAGTCCGTAAGGTTTTTGAAATGACGAAGGAATCCCTTAATACCTATTATGATGAATTGGGAAAATCTTTAGGTGAGGCATTGCTTGCTCCGACAAGAATTTATGTTAAAGCGCTTCGCAGCGTGAAGGAAGCTGGTGTTATTATTAAGGGGTGTTCGCATATTACGGGCGGTGGATTTTATGAGAATATTCCAAGAATGCTGCCGGATGGTGTATGCGCAGTTGTAAAAAAGGATTCTTATGAAGTTCCTGCAATTTTCAAGTTGTTAGCAAAGAATGGTGATATTGCAGAGGAAATGATGTATAATACCTATAATATGGGAATTGGAATGATGCTGGCAGTTGATTTTTCAGATGCAGATAAGACAGTTGAGGCATTGAAGTCGGCCGGTGAGGATGCTTATGTGGTTGGACGGATTGAGGCTGGCGAGAAGGGTGTTGAGATTGTCTGATTACTGATAAATTGCAATGAGAATAATGTGAAAGAGGTTACTGAAGATGTTAAGAGTAGCAGTTTTAGTATCAGGTGGTGGTACAAATTTGCAGGCAATTATTGATGCAGTGCAATCCGGAAGGATTACAAATACAGAATTAGTGGGAGTGGTTAGTAATAATCCCGGGGTATATGCTTTGGAACGTGCAAAAAAAGCCGGTATTAAGGATATTGTAATTTCGCCGAAGGATTATGAAAATCGTGATACATTTAATCAGGCATTAATTGAAACGGTTGATTCGTTAAATCCTGATTTGATTGTATTAGCGGGATTTCTTGTAGTGATCCCGCCAGCGATGATTGATAAATATGAAAATAGAATCATTAACATTCATCCTTCTTTAATTCCGGCATTTTGCGGTACTGGCTACTATGGACTTAAAGTACATGAGGCAGCGCTTGCAAGGGGAGTAAAGGTTGTGGGAGCCACTGTACATTTTGTTGACAGGGGAACAGATACAGGTCCCATTTTACTGCAGAAGGCGGTTGCAGTAGAAGATGGTGATACTCCAAAGTCATTACAGCAGCGTGTGATGGAACAGGCAGAGTGGATTTTGCTTCCTAAGGCCATTGATATGATTGCAAATGGTAAAGTGACAGTTGTACATGGCAAAGTTGTTGTTAAGTGATAATGATTATTAATTACTAATTGAAAGGATTATAAAAGCATGAGGGTTTTAATTATCGGAAGTGGTGGAAGAGAGCATGCAATAACAGCATGTGTAGCGAAAAGTAAGCGGGTTTCGAGAATTTATGCAGCGCCGGGGAATGCCGGAATTGCTGAGCTTGCAGAGTGTGTAGATATTTCCGTTATGGATTTTGAGAAACAGGTGGCATTTGCAAAAGATAATGACATTGATTTTGTTATTGTTGGACCGGATGATCCTTTGGTGGCAGGATGTGTAGATGAATTTGAAAAGGCGGGTATTCCGGCATTTGGACCACGTAAAAATGCTGCTATTATTGAAGGTTCTAAAGCATTTTCAAAAGATTTGATGAAAAAATACGGAATTCCTACAGCCGCTTATGAGACTTTTGATGATCCCGATAAGGCATTTGAGTATCTTGAAACAGCTGATTTCCCTATTGTTTTAAAGGCAGATGGTCTGGCGCTTGGTAAAGGTGTTTTGATTTGCAAGGATTTAGAAGAGGCAAAGGCCGGAGTAAAAGAAATTATGCTGGACAAGCATTTTGGTGATGCTGGTAATAAATTGGTTATTGAAGAATTTATGACAGGACGGGAGGTTTCTGTTCTTGCATTTTGTGATGGAACTACAATCAAAACCATGACCTCTGCACAGGATCACAAGCGTGCAAAGGATGGAGACCAGGGATTAAATACGGGTGGAATGGGAACATTTTCACCTAGCCCTTTTTATACAAAGGAAATTGAGGAGTTTTGTCAGAAAGAAATTTATGAAAAAACTATGGCTGCTATGAAGGCAGAGGGAAGAGATTTTGTAGGGACACTGTTTACAGGTTTAATGATTACCGAGAAGGGTGTAAAAGTACTGGAGTTTAATGCTCGTTTTGGAGATCCGGAAGCACAGGTTGTACTTCCCCGTATGAAAAATGACATTATTGATGTAATGGAAGCCTGCATTGAGGGTACACTAGATAAAGTGGAGTTAGAATTTGAGGATAACGCTGCAGTGTGTGTGGTGCTTGCTTCTGAAGGATATCCGGTATCTTATGAAAAAGGTTTTCCGATTAAGGGATTGGAGCAGTTTAAAGACAGGGATGGATATTATGTATTTCATGCGGGAACCAAGATGCTTAGCGGAGAAATTGTAACCAATGGCGGACGTGTGCTTGGAATAACTGCAAAGGGAGAAAATTTGGTAAAGGCAAGAGCTAATGCTTATGAAGCAGCAAAATGGATTGATTTCGATAATAAATATATGAGAAATGATATCGGAAAAGCAATTGATGAGCAATAGGGATACAAAAGAGGGGGTTGTCACACTAAGATAAATTTTGCAAATTGAGTCTTTGGCGTGACAGCCTTCTTGTGTTAAAAAAGGTGGTAGATTGGAGAAATAAATGAAAGCGAATTATACAAAAAGTGCAAATAATGTGCTGCGTTATGCTAAGCACATTGCTTTGGATTTAAAACAGGAATATATAGGCAGTGAACATTTATTGCTTGGATTGGTAAAAGAAAAGAGTGGTATGGCAGCAGCTGTCTTGACTCAAAATGGAGTGGAGGAGGAGAGACTGGTCAATCTGACAAGCCAGCTGATGATGGAAAATACCAATATTGCGCTGGCTGACAGGGCGGAGTTTTCGAAAAGATGCCAGGATATTTTGGAACTTGCAGACCGTGAAGCAATTAAATACAAGGCGAAGCAGGTTGGAACGGAGCATTTACTCATTGCAGTCATCAAACATCCGGATAGCGTGGCATTTCGTCTGCTTACAGCTATGAATATTACTGTGACAAAATTGTATGCTGATATTTTAGCGGCGATGGGGTTAGAACCAGGTCTTGTTAAAAATGAGGTGAACGCCTTAAAATCAAAAGAAAAAAAGGGGAAATCTTCTACACCGACTTTGGATCAGTATTCCAGGGATTTGACTAAGTTTGCAAAAGAAGGAAAACTTGATCCTGTAGTAGGCAGGGCGGAGGAGATGCAGAGAGTTGTACAGATTCTTTCCAGACGGATGAAAAATAATCCTTGTCTTGTAGGTGAGCCGGGAGTGGGTAAAACGGCTATTGTGGAAGGGCTCGCTCAAATGATTATTGCCGGAGATGTGCCGGAATCAGTTTTGGATAAGAGGCTGCTTACTCTTGATTTGTCAGGTATGGTGGCTGGGTCAAAGTACCGTGGGGAGTTTGAGGAACGTATTAAAAAATTAATTAATGAGGTAATCCAGGTTGGAAATGTCATTTTGTTTGTAGATGAGCTTCATACCATTATTGGTGCTGGTGGTGCAGAAGGTGCCATTGATGCCTCTAATATTTTAAAGCCGGCTCTCTCTAGAGGAGAGATTCAAATGATTGGTGCGACAACAACTGCTGAGTATCGAAAATATATTGAAAAGGACGCAGCGTTGGAGAGAAGATTTCAGCCGGTTACAGTACAGGAACCGACAGAGGAGGAGGCTGTTGCCATTTTAAAGGGGCTTCGCAGCTGCTATGAGTATCATCATGGATTAACAATTAGTGATGAAGCGGTTGTATCCTGTGTAAAGCTTGCAACCCGTTATCTGAATGACCGGTTTCTGCCGGATAAGGCAATTGATTTGATGGATGAGGCTGCTGCAAAAAAGAAACTTGCAGCATCAAAATTGACTCCGCAGATGAAAGAGATAGAAAAAGAGATTTCGGCATTAAATGTGGAGCTTGATCAGTCATTTATAGATAATGATTTGGAATCTGCGCATGAGACAAAGCTTGCAATTAAAGTTTTGGAAGAAAAATTGGAAAAAGTCAAAAAACGTCATGCAGGGAATGTGAAGGTGAAAAATTTAACTTTAAATGAAGATGATATTGCATCTGTTGTTTCTGATTGGACGAAGATACCGGTTAGTCGTTTGCAGGAGGAGGAATCAAAACGTTTACTGCATTTAGAAGACATTCTGCATAAGCGGGTGATTGGACAAAATGAAGCGGTTGGAGCGGTTGCAAAGGCAATTAAGCGTGGAAGGGTAGGATTAAAGGATCCAAAGCGTCCGATAGGATCATTTTTGTTTTTGGGACCTACTGGTGTGGGTAAGACAGAGCTGTCCAAAGCACTTGCTGAGGCTGTATTTGGTGATGAAAAGTCACTTATTCGTGTAGATATGTCTGAGTACATGGAAAAGCATAGTGTTTCAAAAATAATCGGATCTCCGCCGGGATATGTCGGCTTTGAAGAAGGTGGACAGTTAAGTGAGCAGGTGAGAAGACATCCATACTCTGTAATTTTGTTTGATGAGATTGAAAAGGCTCATGTAGATATTTTTAATGTGTTGTTACAGATTCTTGATGATGGACATGTGACGGATGCCCAGGGCAGAAAGGTGGATTTTAAGAATACAATTATTATTATGACCAGTAATGCTGGTGCATCAAGAATTATGGAACCGAAAAGATTAGGTTTTTCAGGTGATAGCTCTGAAGAAAAAGACCATGATTTTATGAAAAATGGTGTTATGGAGGAGGTAAAACATCTGTTTAAACCGGAATTTTTGAACCGCATTGACGACACAATTGTTTTCCATGCACTGACGAAAGATGAGATTAAAGAGATTGCAGATCTGCTTTTGAAAAATTTTGCAATAAGGGTTAAGCAACAGATGAATATAGAATTCCGCTATGGTGAACCTGTAAAGAACTATGTTTTTGATAAGGGATATGATAAGAAATATGGTGCAAGGCCTCTTCGCCGTGCAATTCAAAATGAGATAGAAGATAAGATGGCAGAAGAGATTCTGGCTGGTAATATTAATTCTGGTGATACAGTAAGATTATCGGTTGTAAAGTCCTGCGTGAAATTTAAAGTAGTGTAATTAAAGATGAAATGAACTTTTTTATCTATGCGTATATGATTAAAATGTAATATTTTTCTATAAAAAAGCATAAAATTTAGTGGAAAAATGTCACTATATATTGTATACTAGATATATATTGGTACAAAATTTATTTTATGTTGAAGGCTGGTTACGGGAGGATAAAGCAATGGCTGTAGTTAGTGAACTAATAAAAGAAGAGAATGGCGGATTAAATTTTGGCAATTTCGATTTACAGGAAAAGACAAAGTTAGACGGTTTTGAATTTAAAGGTGATAAATACAAAATCAAAACATTTAAAGAGATTACAAAGTTAGAGAAGAATGGTTCTATGGTTTATGAATCTGTTCCCGGTACAGTTGTCCACAATTTTACCGCAACAGATACGAATGTGGATTTTGAGGTAGAAGGAGTAGAAGATTCACAGATTACATTGGAGCTGGAAGCAGGACAGGAATATATAACTATTATTGATGGTGTAAGTGCAGGTTCTGTAAAGACAAATTTAGGCGGCAAGCTTAATATAAGTGTGGAGTTGAATCCGGGGAAAGTTTCTAAGATTAAGATTGAAAAACAGTAAAAGAGGGCAAACACATGGCAAAACCAAAGCAGATGTATTTTTGCCAGGAGTGTGGTTATGAATCAGCAAAGTGGCAGGGGCAATGTCCTGGATGTAAGAACTGGAATACCTTTGTAGAAGAAAAATTAGTAGTAGGTGCTGGCAGGCATTCTGGCAAAACAGAGGCGGCAGTGCCTACAAATATTTTGGAGGTAACAACTTCTAAAGACACACGAATTGGCACAGGAATGAAAGAATTAGACCGCGTATTAGGTGGAGGAATCGTAAAAGGCTCTTTGACTTTGGTAGGTGGTGATCCGGGTATTGGTAAATCCACAATATTATTGCAGATATGCCGGAATTTAACAAATGCAGAACATAAGGTGTTATATGTATCTGGTGAGGAATCTTTACAACAGATAAAACTACGTTCAGATCGACTTGGAGGTTTCTCGAAGGATATGCTGTTGCTGTGTGAAACCAATTTGGATGCAGTTGAAGGTGCTATTACCAAGGTGGTGCCGGAGGTCGTGGTGATTGATTCCATCCAAACAATGTATTTAGAGGATATTGCAAGCGGTGCAGGCAGTGTTTCACAGGTTCGTGAGGTGACAAGCAGACTGATGAGAATTGCAAAACAACTGGAAACGGCAATCTTCATTGTAGGACATGTCACAAAAGAGGGAACAGTTGCAGGTCCTAAAACATTGGAGCATATGGTAGACACTGTTCTATATTTCGAGGGAGAGAAAAATGCATTGTATAGAATTTTACGAGGTGTAAAGAATCGTTTTGGCTCTACTAATGAAATAGGTGTATTCGAAATGAAGGATACAGGACTTTTTGAAGTAGAAAATCCATCACAGGTTATGTTAGATGGCAGACCTCTTGATGCATCCGGCTCAGTGGTTGCTTGCTCTATGGAAGGGACAAAACCTATTTTAATCGAAATACAGGCACTTGTCTGTCAGACTAACTTTAATCTGCCAAGAAGAACATCTGTGGGAATTGATTATAACCGTGTGAATCTTCTTATGGCAGTATTAGAAAAACGTGCAGGTCTTATGCTGTCTGGTAGTGATGCCTACGTGAATTTGGCGGGTGGTATGCGGTTGAATGAACCTGCAATTGATTTGGGAATTATTGTAGCACTCGTGTCAAGCTTTAAAAATATCCCCGTGGATCCGCATATGATTATATTTGGTGAAGTTGGTCTTGCGGGTGAGGTGAGAGGGGTATCTATGGCACCACAAAGAGTAAAAGAAGCAGCGAAGCTTGGATTTACATCCTGTATTTTGCCACAGATTAACTGCGAAGGTATGAACCGGATAGAGGGAATGAAACTGCATGGTGTGAAGAATATATTAGAGGTTCTCTCATATTTTTAATATTGATTTTTGGCAGTTTTAGAAAAAATATCGAAAAATGTAAAAAAAGTTGTTGACAATGGAAAAACTATATGTTAATATAAGTTTCGTTGCGGCGCTGATAAAACTTCAGACAAGGCAACACGAACAATGAAAACTAAATGAT
>JAIDHZ010000403.1 GCA_029052995.1 Lachnospiraceae bacterium
ATATAGAGGATCCGTATATTATAAGTAAAACTACAACTGAGACAAGAACGGAAATGACAAAGACTTTTATGGACACCGTTGAGGCAGCGGGGTATTATCCGGTATATTACTGTAATCAGAACTGGTATAATAATTATCTTAATTCCGAAGAGCTTGAGGACTATGATTTTTGGTATGCAAGATATACTTATGTGGAACCGTCGCAGTCAGATTATCCATTTACAATGTGGCAGGCGAGCTCTACACAGAAAATGAATGGAATTACAGAAAATACAGTAGATGTTGATTTTTTGTATAAAGATTATTTCAGTAAAATTAAAAAGCGTACAAAAGCATTAAAATATGGCTGGCATACAGAGGGTGGACAGCTCTGCTACTATTACAAGGGAAAACCGAAACAATCAGGATGGTTTTCTATTGCAGGAAATCAGTATTATTTTAGTAATTCGGCAGCAGTTAAAGGATGGAAAACAATTGATGGCAGCAGGTACTATTTTAACAGCAAAGGTGAGATGCAGACGGGATTCGTAAAAGTTTCAGGCAAGTATTATCTGTTAAGTGATAAGGGTGTTTTACAAAGGACAACAGATAAACCGGGAGTAACCATTGATGAAGATGGTGTGTGCCATATCAAAAAGGGTTGGTATAAAGACAACAAAGGAAGATATTTTTACCGTTATGCAAATGGTCAGATTGCAAAGAATAAATGGATAAAATCAGGCCAAAAGAAGTACTATGTTGGCAGCGATGGGCGAAGGGTTAAAGGATTTAAAACCATTAAAAAACAGCGATATTATTTTGATAAAAATGGTGTTATGAAGAAAGGCTGGCTTACCTATAATGGCAAAAAATATTACTTCAAATCCAATGGACAAATGGTTAGAAATAAAACCATGAAAATCAAGGGTAAGAAATATAAGTTTGACAAGAATGGTGTGTTAAAGGAGTAGCAACAGATATTAGGATAGGAATCATGAAGAAGAGAGAACGTTTTAAAAGAGTAATAAGTTTTTTTGAGGGTTTTGTAATACTGGCAATTCATGTGTTGATGTTCGCCTATGTATGGTATGGTTCATATGTTGAGTTGTTGGAAACTCCATACTTCCGGCGTGGACACTGGGCGGTTATTGGCATTTATGCATTGATTTTGTTTTTGCTTATGCAGTTGTATGGTGCGTTTAAAATAGGATATCTGCGATTGATGGATGTGCTGTATTCACAGATTCTGGCGTTGTTATGCAGCAATGTGGTGTCGTATATACAGATTGCACTGATAAGCAGGCAGTATCTTACAGCTGCTCCGCTTGTGGAGATGACAGTTTGCCAGATTGTTGCCATACTGCTTTGGGTATTTATTTGTAAGATAATATACTCAGCGCTATATCCGCCAAGACAGATGTTACTGGTATGCTACGACAGGGATCCTGATGATATGATTATGAAGATGAGTTCAAGAAGGGACAAGTATGAGATATGTGATATTGCGGATTTGACTGTAGAACCCTTAGAAAGTGTATGCGATATGGTAGCTGATTATGAAGCTGTACTTATTTATGATATTCCTGCATATGAGCGCAATATCATATTAAAACGCTGCTTTGTAGAAAGTGTCAGAACCTATGTCACACCCAAAATATCGGATATTCTGCTTAGAGGTTCAGACTCTATACACCTGTTTGATACACCGCTTTATTTATCCAGAAATATGGGGCTGTCAGGAGAACAGATTATTTTTAAACGAATTATGGATTTGCTGCTGTGTTTTCCAATCGCTATTGTT
Organism: Lachnospiraceae bacterium; assembly: GCA_029052995.1. GTDB lineage: Bacteria > Bacillota > Clostridia > Lachnospirales > Lachnospiraceae > CAG-590. The sequence continues at coordinate 1,781 of JAIDHZ010000403.1, forward strand.
TTAATGCCGTTTTTTTTGATTATTGCAATAATAATTAAGCTGACGGATGGTGGACCGGTGTTGTACAGGCAGCCAAGACTTACATTAAATGGAGAAATATTCCAAATATACAAATTCCGTAGTATGTATATGAATTCAGAAGAGAATGGTGCACAGTTGGCAAGAAAGGGAGATGATCGCATTACTCCGATTGGAAGAGTGCTGCGTGCATTGCATTTTGATGAATTTCCACAGCTGATTAATATTATAAAAGGGGATATGTCAATCGTAGGTCCGCGTCCGGAACGTCCGGAAATAGCTGAACAATATAAGGAGATTATTCCAGAGTTTAATTTTAGGCTTAAGGTGAAAGCGGGACTTACCGGATACGCCCAGGTATATGGTAAGTATAACACAACACCTTATGATAAGCTGAAACTGGATTTAACTTATATCGAAAATTACTCTTTATGGCTGGATATAAAGTTAGTGCTTCTGACATTTAAAATTCTTTTCCAAAAAGAGAATACAGAGGGTATAGATGCCAATCAGATTACGGCTGTAAGGACCAAAAAGGAGTAATTTTAATGAATCAGGCTTTTATGAAGGTGCTGGTGTCGGAAATGGTTAGATTTATGACCATTCCATTCCGGATTATGCCAATCAGAAAAAAACGAATATTGTTCTCCGGGCTTACGGGAGGTAATAATTATGACTATTCCTGCAATCCCAAATATCTTTATGAATATATGAAAGAACATTTCCCCGGGCAATATGAGTATGTCTGGGCCGTCGGCGATAAAGAAAGGTATGCGTTTTTAGAGGAGGAAGGGGTAAAGCTGGTGAAGCATTTTACTATTTCTTCGTTTCCGGCGCTACTGACTTCTAAAGTTATTGTGACAAATGGTTCTTATGCACCATGGTTTCCGTTTAGAAAGAAGCAATATGTCATTAATACATGGCATGGCGGAGGCGCCTATAAAAAGGTGGAAAATGAAAAACCTGATGCAGACTGGGCAACTAGAAAAAGAGCTGAGTTTTGTGCGGAAAATATTGACTTATTTGTTGCCAGCTGCAGGGTTCAGGAAGAAAATATGATTCGAAAAACCTATCTTTATCAGGGAGATGTACTACGTGCAGGAACACCTCGAAATGACAAGCTGGTTCGTGGAGAAATTGAAGAAGCCGGTAAAAAGGTACGGAGATATTACAATATTCCGGAATCCGGGAGAATTGTACTCTATGCACCGACATACCGGACACCTGGTAAACCTGTAAGCATGGACAGCGAAGCGCTGATTGTTGCGCTGGAGGGATTAAAGGCGGAGCAGTTCCGTGAAATATGTGGGGTAAAGCTCATGAAAGACAGCCAGGGGGAAAATGGGAAGCAAAAATGGTATTTTATGAGCCGGTTTCACCGCTATCAGGAGAACAGTGCAATTTGTGTACAGGGAGATGAGGTTATTGATGTATGTGATTATCCTGATATGCAGGAGCTGTTATGTGCGGCAGATATACTGATTACGGATTATTCCTCGTGTGTATGGGATTATGCATTTTTGGAGCGTCCCTGCTTTTTGTTTGTGCCTGATAAGGAAGAATATACTGCAAATACAGGATTTTATGTCAGTGTAGATGAATGGCCTTTTGAACAGGCAGAAACGATGGAGGAAATGGTAAAACAGATTGAAAAATATGACAACAGGATTGCAGGACAGAGAGTGAAGAAGCATTTAGACTGTCTTGGCAGTTATGAGCATGGCAGATGTTGTGAGTTATTGGGAGAGAAAATTGCAGAGCAGTGTGTTTGATTGGAGAAAATATGGAACCTGAAGTGAAAGTGTCAGTAATTGTACCAATTTATAATGGAGAAAAATATTTATCTCAAACATTAGAATGTATTGTGAATCAAACGTTAAAGGAAATTGAAATTCTTTGTGTGGACGATGGCTCGACAGATAAGACAGTTTCAATAGTAAAAAAATTCAGAGATAAGGATGCACGGATTCAGTTGATACAAAAAGAAAAATCTAATGCAGGCGCAGCCCGGAATGCTGGCATGAAACATGCACATGGAAAGTATTATTTGTTCTGGGATGCAGATGATTTGTTTGAAACAGAAGCCATAGAGAAGATGTATTTACAGGCGGAAAAAGACGAAGCAGATATATGTGTCTGTAATGCAGACCAGTATGATATGGTTACGGAGCAGTATTTAGCAAAACCACAATATTTGAGGGAAAAATATCTGCCGGAACACAGACCCTGTTCGGGTAGAGAAATCGGCAAATATATTTTGTATTTTACAAGCCTTGTGCCGTGGAATAAAATGATAAGAAAAGAATATTTACAGCAACATGATATATCTTTTCAGAATATAGAGAGAGCAAATGACCAGTTCTTTTCCTGTATGAGTCTGATTTTAGCGGAAAGAATATGTATTGTTGATGAGGTTTTGGTGCATTATCGTGTCGGACAGCAGGAAAACCTGACAACTAATTTCGCCAAGACGCCATTGTGTTCTCTGTATGCCATGTTAGAAGTAAAGGACAGACTGCAAAAGGAAGAGTTGTGGGAGAATACAGAAATACGCTGTGCATTTGACAATAAGGTTCTGAACCTTATTTTATTCAGTTTAAGTATTCAAAATACGACTGATGGATATAAAGAATTGTACAGTGCATTAAAGCAATGGGGATTTGAAAAACTCGGAGTTTTTTTACATGAGGAGGATTACTATTTTGACTCTTTGGAATATAAAAATTTGTCCTATCTGTTAGAATATGATTACGATATGTATCTGCTTACTAAAAACAGAGAGTATAGAGATACCATTGCAAGAAAAAATGCCAGCTTAAGACAGAAGAATGATGCCATAAAAGAGTGGAAAGAGCAGGCAAAGGCGTTCGAAAAAGAATTAAAGGATATTAAAAAGAAAAAATGGTATCAGAAAATCACGCATTTTATAGATTGGTACCATGCACATATTAAAAAGGAAAAAGCATAGAGGATAGTGAGTTAATGAAGATTAGTAATAATACAGAAATAATCGTGGACAAGCTGGCAATCCGTAAAAACATTATGACTATTGGTGTTTTAGTCAGAGACAGTTCAGGAAAGCCGGAGGATTTGGAAATCAAGCTGGCAGTCAGGTTTGAAAATGCATCAGAGGTCCGGATTGTGCCCCTGCCGCTAACCGCTTCTAACTATGATGAGAACGGCAGTTTTATCGGATATGCTGTTTTTGATTATGAATTAGACACTATATTTGAAAACCGTAATTTAAATGATTTTGTTGTGAATATCCAGGCATACAGCGGGAAGGGTTATCAGGATGTCTTAGTGGATAGTGATGCCTTCAACCAGTTGAAAGATGAAAATGAGTATAAATGTCTGGTGGAGAATAAAAAAATTATAATCAGGAGAAAGAAACCAATAAAACTGACCCGGGAAAATCCGATTTTATTCCTCTTGTGCAGCATATACCGCATTGTGGAATTTTTGATTGGAACGTTGCTGATTCCTTTGTTTTTATTGGACGGAATCTATGTTATCATATTAGGCAACCGGCGCAGGAAGACGGAAGAGACTTACGGGGGAAGCCAGCTTAAAAGAACGATTCTCTTTGCGAAATGGCGCTACTCTGCCTTTTGCCGGCTGACGATTAATATTGCCACGGTAAAAAGAATGGCACTCAACTTAACAGCATCATTTCTGTCTGTTTTTTGCAAAAAGGACAGTATTTTATTTGCCTCCTCAAGGAGGGAGGACATAACAGGAAATATCGCTTATGTAAATGATGTTTTACGGGAAAAGGGTGCAAAGGTTTTATTCTGGTTGGAGCCGGGCAAGACAAAATATGTGAAATGGGGTAAGATATTTTCCCTTGCCACAAAAATAGCAAAAAGCCGGGTTGTTGTGGTTGATGATTACACGCCAATTTTAAATGATATATGGGCGCTTAAGTACTGTAAGCTGATTCAGCTCTGGCATGCCTGCGGCGCATTTAAAACCTTCGGCTTTTCAAGAATCGGGAAGGACGGTGGACCGAACCAGACCAATAGAAACCACCGCAATTACGATTATGCCATGGTAAGCTCTTCCGAAATTAGGAGATTTTATGCGGAAGGGTTTGGAATAGATGAAAAAAATGTGCTTCCATTAGGAGTTCCCCGGACAGATGATTTTTTCAGGCAGGAATACCAGGAACAAATCAGGGAAAAGCTATATGAAACATATCCTGTGCTTAAGGGAAAAAAAGTGGTTATGTTTGCCCCGACATTCCGCGGGAATGGTGCGGGAAGTGCATATTACCCGGCCAAGCAGTTTGATGTTAAACGACTGGCAGAATGCTTAGGTGATGACTATGTCATCATTATCAAGCACCATCCTTTTGTTGCGGAGCCGCATCCGGTGGATTCCTCCGTTAAAAGCCAGGTGCTGGATTTGTCTACAGAATCAGAGATTAATGATCTGCTTTTTATCACGGATTTGCTGATTACGGATTATTCATCCGTTATATTTGAGGCATCACTTTTGGATATTCCGATGCTGTTTTATGCATTTGATTTGGAGGATTATGTGGCGGCGAGGGATTTCTATTATCCATTTAAGAATTTTGTGCCAGGTAAAATTGTCAGGAATATGGATCAAATTGAAGCAGCGATTGAAGCAAAGGATTATGAACTGGAAAAAGTAGAAAGGTTCAAACATCGGTTTTTTGATGATTTGGATGGGAAATCATCTGAAAGGGTAGCAGAGTTTATATTATCATTGGTTAATCAAAAATAGAGGGTTTGTTATACATGTAGAAGGCCTGCTGCTTGTGAATTTTGGTATTCTATGGTAGAATAGTCGAAATAAGGAGATAAAAAGATGATAAAGCGTTTTTTAAATGATGTAAAGAAATATAATAGCTATGCTGTCCGGTCAGCAAAATCTACACTTAAGACGGAGGTTGCCAATTCTTATCTGAACTGGATATGGTGGATATTGGATCCGCTGTTTACTATGCTGATTTATTATGTCATATTTGGTGTTGTGTTTGACGGAAAGGAGCCATATTTTACAACCTTTATTTTTATTGGACTTACCATGTGGAATTTTTTTAATAAAAATGTGGTTCAAAGTGTAAATATGATTAAGCGGAACAAATCCATTGTTGCCAAGGTATATATTCCCAAGTTTGTTTTACTAATTGCTAATATGATGACAAACGGGTTTCGGATGTGTATTTCATGGGTGATTGTAGTAATTATGATGCTTTGTTCAGGAGTACCGTTATCATGGACAATATTGTGTTTTATCCCAATTATGATGGTACTTATATTATTTACTTTTGCATTTAGCATTCACCTGCTGCATTTTGGAGTGTTTGTGGAGGATTTGAGTAATGTTGTCAATATAGCATTTAAGCTTTTGTTTTATATGACAGGTGTTTTTTTCAATATAGATGCAAGAATTTCAGCACCTTATAGTACAATACTGACATATTGCAATCCGGTTGCCTTGGTTCTGCATGATATGCGTAATGCGTTGTTGTATCAGAAGCAGCCGAACTGGATTGGACTTTTGGTTTGGGCAGTAATCAGCATTTTGCTGGCATTACTGGGAATAAGGCAGATATATAAAAATGAGAACAGCTATGTAAAGGTGATTTAACATGAGTGTAGAAAATGAATTACAGAGTGTAAAGGATGGGAATATGGACGAAGAAAATATTGCAATTGAGGTAAAGGATTTATCAATTAGCTATAAGAATATCAAGGCATATTCCATCAAGAAAAATTTGTTAAAGCTCAAAAAGGTGCATGTGGATGAATTTCAGGCGGTACGAGGAGTATCCTTTTGTGTGCCGCAGGGACAGATTCTTGGTATCATCGGCAAAAACGGCAGCGGTAAATCAACTATGCTGAAGGCGCTGGCAGGCATATTTTGTCCGGATGAGGGAACAATTGATTTAAAGGGCCATACGATATCGCTGTTATCAATTGGTGTTGGATTTCAGAAAGAGGTTACCGGAAGAGAAAATAT
>JAIDHZ010000404.1 GCA_029052995.1 Lachnospiraceae bacterium
TAGATATCTAATAATTATTTTTAATGAGAATGAAAAAACAAATTTACCGGGGAAGGTATTACTTATTATGATAATGCCGGTTATTCTTAAGTTTTTTCTTTGTGGCATTACTAAGCAGGAAGGAGTACATAGTATTATGAAATATTTTCTAAAGGCAAAATGCATGTTCGGCTTGGTTTTATTTGTGTTTATTTTTGCAGTGACAGGAATGCTTGCAGAGGCAAAGACCGTTACAAAGAAAAATGAGGCGACAAAGAAAGTGTACAGTGTCGGGGAGAAAATATACGTAACCGGTGTGACGGGATTAAAGGTTAATGGTAAGAGCTACACCAAATCTAAAAAGAAGATACGGACAGTTACCACATATACCGATCCGGATGGGTTCAAATATCGTACAGGAAGCTATTTTTATGACAGGGATGCATATAAAACGTATGCTCAATATAAAAATGCAATTTATGGAGATAAAACGCTTAAATTTGTGGCATCTAACGGTTATAATTTAACATTTCTTAAAAAGGGAACCTATACCATTTCATGGTTAGCATATAGTATGGAGGATGTAGACAAGTATGGTTCAGGCAGGGACAGTAACGGCAATGCCTATCTGTTATTTGCAGTGAATGGAGAGAAAAGCACTGAAAGATTTTATTTATTTGAAACAGGCAGCAAGGAAAAATATTATAAGTCTAAAAGCGGCAAAATTTATGCATATAGTGTCCATGAGGGTAAGTATGTTGAAGCGTCTTTAAAAAAGGATTATAAAGGCGTGGAAAGAGTATATTATTCCCGGAGAAATGTGGTAAAAACTGAATATAAGCAGAAAATAAAGGTGCTTGGTACAGACAGGGTAGTTTCCTCTGTAACACTTGGAAAATCAAAGATTTCAGGGGCAGAAAGAAGTGCAGATAAATCTGCCGGCAGGCATATATCCAAGAAATTTCTTTCCGGCAGCAGGGGTAAGCTTACTGTGAAGATGGCTGATAAGAACTATGGTATTAAGAGTATTATTGTAGAGACTTATGATAAAGACGGTAAGCCGGTATATACTAAGGTTAGCAATAAGAACAATATAACATATGGAGTAAACAATTATAACCCCGCATATAACCCCGGGCATCCCGGCTATAGTTATGAATATAGTAATCTGTATAAACCGACCACTGTTTATGTATCTTATAATAACAAGTATACAGGAGCCTATACAAAATGGGATATAGTAAAAGACGCTGACGGAGAATACCAGATTGTATCAACTTACAGATATGATGATGATAAAGAGGATAGAAAAGTTACGTCCTGGTCTCCAAGAGGAAGCTGTTACCAGTCTTATACATTTTATAAGAAATAATGCGGAATTCTAATGTAATATACTCTTGTTATTTTTTGTTTAGATTAGTGAGGAGTAAAGATGAAGGATGGGACTATTTTAATTGTGGAGGACCATAAAGAAATCCGTGATATGCTTGAGGCTTTTTTGACGCAGCATGGATATGAGGTGGAATGTGCCTGCAATGGAAAAGAGGCTTCCGCATGCATAAGAGATAAAAAATATATGATGGTTTTAATGGATTTGATGCTGCCCTACAAAAGTGGGGATGTATTGATAAAAGAGCTTCGTGAACAGGCAGATACTCCGGTTATCTGCCTGTCTGCCAAATCCGGTATGGAAACCCGTTTAGAGGTTTTGAGGATGGGGGCAGATGACTATATTTTAAAACCTTTTGATCTAGATGAGGTTCTGGTACGGATAGAAGTGGTGCTTAGAAGGAGTGGAAAGCTTAAAGATAATGCAGAGATGTCACAAAGTGAGGTTTTATCCTGTGTAGGGCTTCTGTTTCATATTGCAGAAAAACGAGTCGAATATCAGGGAAAAAATATAGCTTTAACTTCTAAGGAGCTTCAGATATTAAAGCTTTTGTTAGAGCATCCCTCTAAAACATTTACAAAGGCAAATCTTTATGAATCAGTCTGGAACAGCCGGTATTTTTATGAGGATAACACGATTAATGTACATGTGAGCAATCTTCGGAATAAGTTAAAGAAGGCCACAGGACATGATTATATTGAAACTGTATGGGGAATCGGATACCGATTAAAAGAAGAACAGCCTGAAGGAGTAAAGAGATGAGTATATGGATGATTATCAGCATTGTGCTTTTCTTGTTCTGTCTATGGCTGTTTTTTTATCTGTCTTGGCTGAAAAGAGAAATCAGAATAATACAAAAGGAGCTTTCACTTACCAGGAAGCAGTCATATAACAGGCAGCTTACTGTTACTCTGTATGACCGGGATTTAACCAACATGGCGGTGGAGCTTAACTGTAATCTTGATTACCAAAGGCAGTTGAAATTAAAGACAAAACAGGAAGAGGAAAAACTAAAACAGTCTATTTCGGATATCGCACACGACCTTAGGACTCCCCTTACGGTTGTCAAGGGTAACCTGCAAATGATAGATGCCGGACAAATGAAAGAACAGGATAAAAATTATTTGAACATCTGCCATGATAAACTGGAAGTATTAAAAATCATGGTGGATGATTTTTTTGAAATGTCGGTTTTGGAAAGTGACAGCACACCGGTAAACCTTACCGTGGTGAATGCAACCAATACGCTGATGCAGTTTGTTGTAGATAATGAAACCTTGATACGTGAGCATGGGCTTTGCCCGGATATCAGGTTTCCTGAAAAAAGTGTGATCATACTTGCTGATTTACGGATGTTTGAGCGTATGCTTGGCAATCTGCTTAATAATGTCATGAAATATGCGATGGATTCTTTTATAATTTCCATGGAAATCAATGATTCAGGAGAGAATCCGGTATGCAGGATTACTTTTTCAAACCGGATTATAAGGGATTTGGACTTGGATGTGGAGCATTTATTTGACCGGACTTACCGTGGAAATCAGGAAAGGCATGGAAATGGTGCCGGGCTTGGTCTTTATATTGTCAAACTGTTAGCAATTAAGCAGGAGGCAAAGGTGTCTGCTGAAAAGGAGGGGGACATGCTGGCAGTTCGTATGGAATTTCAGATGAAAGAAACGATGGATTAAAGCAGCCTAGTATAACACAAAAAGAAGATACCGTACACAATAATACTGTTCAAACTTTATAAGAAAAATTTATTATTTAAGAAATTCTTTAAATTTATTGTTTATTATTAAAAAACGAAATTGATATCATATTTCAAAACATATAGCGGACTGCGGATAGATAATAGTAGGAGGTTTATAATGTCAGAAGTAATCATTGATGTAAATCGTTTGGAAAAACAGTATATGAAACAAAAGGCTGTAAAGAATGTAAGCTTCAGGATTCGTCGGGGCATGATTTGCGGGCTTATAGGGCCGAATGGGGCCGGAAAGACCACAATTATGAAAATGCTTGGCGGTCTGGTGCTGCCCACCGATGGAGAAATTACCATTTATGGGGAAAATGATGAAAAAGGTCTTGCAAAAGCCAGAAGCCGTATGAGTTTTATGATTGAAACACCATATGCAAAGGATAAGATGACAGCAAGGGAAAATCTAGAAAAGCAGAGGCTTCAGAAGGGAATACCTGATAAAAACAGGGTGGATGAAGTACTTTCTATTGTGGGGCTTTCCGATACGGGTAAAAAGCATGTGAGAAATTTTTCCTTGGGGATGAGGCAGAGGCTTGGTATAGCTAATGCATTATTGGCAAAACCGGAGATTATGGTGCTTGATGAACCGATTAACGGCTTAGACCCGGAGGGAATTGTTGAAATCCGTGAACTGCTTTTAAAGCTGAACAGGGAGGAGCATATTACGATTCTCATTTCCTCACATATTTTGAGCGAGCTGTCACTGCTTTGTACGGATTACATTTTCGTTCATCACGGGAAAATTATGCAGACCCTGTCTGCGGAAGAGCTGCATAAGCTGTGCAAGGAATATTATCATATCCATACAGATAATGATGCCCTAGCATTAGCCATATTACAGGAAAAAATAGGTATTTCCGAATATGAAGTGGAGGCAGACGGCAGCATCCGGCTTTATGAACAGCTGGATAATACAACGGAAGTTTCAAGGATATTATATGAAAATGGCGTGATTCCGGTGGAGCTTCATGTAAATGATGCAAATCTGGAACAGTATTATATGGATATGGCAGGTGATTAGAATGTGGAACATAATGAAGTCGCAGAATTATCAGACAAGAGGTGATAATCTTGTTATATATGGATTTTTGATAGTGCTTATTTTTCCTTTTTTGAGTCTGTTGCTCGATGGGGATGGCAGTATATTTGAGGATTTGAATGGAAGCATGTATCTGTTGCTTGCATCTCCCATGTTTCCCCTTGTGGCAACGATTTTGTCTTTAATCGTAGTGGCAAGAATTTGTGGATGGGACAGTACTGATAAAACAATCAATTATGAGATTATGGCAGGACACTCCAGGGCAGAAGTATATTTTGGAAGAGTCTGTTCTGCGCTTATTTGGACAATTGGAGGAAGTTTTGCTGTCATGGTGCTGCCTGCTGCCATCATTTCCCTTATCTGCGGTTTTGGAAATAATATGCCTTTAGGGGATGTGGTTTTAAATACAGGGCTTTTCCTGCTGGTGCTGTTTCGGATGTCATGTGAATATATACTGTTAACATTCCTGTTGAGAAATTGCTATGCAGCAATGCTTTTGGGGTATGCATTTACTGCATTCGGGATGCTGGGAGTTATGGTTTACACAGATTCGACCGGTGTGGAGTCAACAGTAGAGACGGCGCTTGTTAATATGGGGCAGTTATTTAATTTTGGAAATTATCAGATGAAAAATATCGGTGGGGAAGAAATTCAGGTCTTTGACCTGTCATTAGAGCCATCTATCATAAGCAGTACTGTTTTAGTATCCCTGCTGGTCGGGATTATATGTCTTTTAGTGGGATATGTGTTTTTTTCCAGAAGGGATATGAGATAAGGAATAGTGATTTTTTGTTATCGTTTAAACAGTTTTATGATGGAAAGGAGAAGAATATGAATAATTTGATAAAATCACAGCTGTATCAGCTGCGAAAAGAGAAAGTCTTAATTACATTTTTAATTGTTATTATAATAATGGAATTTACGGCAGCTATCAGTGAAACTTCTTTTGGCATGGGAACCACAATAACTGCAGATACTTTGTTGGCAGAAAATGGACACTATCTTGTGCTGGTAGCAATGGCCTTCGGGCTGCTGCTTACGGCACAGGTGTGCGGCTCGGATTTTAATGACAGGACAGCAAATTATGAGCTGATGAGTGGACATTTGCGGAGGGAAGTCTATTTTAGCAAGGCTGTTGTAAGCTTAACCGGAGGTATGATGGGAACGGTTGTGGCATTTTCCGTGCCGTTTATGTTTAATGTGGCAAGGTGGGGCTGGGGAACAGACCTTGATGTGAAGGGGGTACTCATAAGATATCTGCTGTTGATTTTTCCTGTATTAAGGATAATCTGTGAATTTATCTTTTTGAGTTTTCTTATAAAAAATTCTTATGTGGTAATGGCAATGGGATTTATTGTACCGATAGGGCTTGGTCAGTCTGTTGTGGGATATTTTCCGGACTGTAAATCTGTGCTTTTAGGGCTCACCAATATTTATAAACTGGCGGTGTTTCCAAGCTGGATGGGATATACCGTGGCAGATTTAAAATATGTCTATGTGTACGATACGTCACTAAGTTTAGAGGATATTATACTGACGGTCGTGGCATCTTTAGCGATTGGCTCATTCTTTTTATGGCTCGGTTATCAGTATTTTAAAAATGATGATATGCGGTAGGAGGGAATGTAAATGATTTATGCGGATATATTTTTGACAGTGTTAGAGCTTGCATTTGCAGCGGGTCTTTACGCACTTGCCATTTATGCTGAAAAGGCATTAAATCCTTTCTGGAGGATATTGTATGCAATTCCGCTTATCGTATGTGGAGTTGCTGCTGCTATAACGGGATATGAGATTTCCATGATTGGTGTGTATATTGGGGCGGCTTTAATGCTTACAGGTTTTATAATGGAAGAAAGAAGGACAAGACAGGCAGGCTGTGTCATGGCAGCAGTATGTATGGTTTTGTCAGTTTTGGTTTGCAATGCAAATCCAGGGTACCGTGCACCTGACTATGTGGCAGATTTTAAAAGGGCTTTTGCGGAGCTTAAGACCCATTATATGCTGGCAGAATACAAGGGTATTAACTGGGATGCGCTTTATGAAGAATACCTGCCACAATTTAAAGAGGCAGATAAAGCACATGATGAAGTTGAAAATGCAATATTGTGGAGGAAGTTTACCTATGAATTTCATGACGGACATGTGGATTATAGTACTTCAGAAAATATTGCCGGATGTGCAGAGGACATGTATTATGGCAATGATTACGGTTTGTCTGTTATGATGCTGAAAGACGGAAAGTATGTGGCAGTTAATGTGGAAAAAGACAGTGAGGCGGCAAAGGCAGGAATTCATAACGGCACCGTGATTACTGAATGGGGAGGACGGTCAGTGGAAGAATCACAGAAAAATGCGGAGGTTTCATTTGCAGCATTTCCGGTGGAAGAAAATGAGAAATTTTATAACGGAATACTGGCTGCAGGAGTGGGTGGAGAACAGGTTAGCGTTACATATATTGGTGATGACGGAAAAGAAAAGAAGGCAGAGCTGAAAAAGCTCGGAGCCTACGCAAAACGGATGCATGGTACTTTGGATATTCTTCATATGGGGCTGGAAGGTGATAATCTGTCATGGCATCACATTGATGATAACACAGAGTGTCTCCGCATCACTCGGATGATGTACGACAGTCAATCCTATAATAATGGTGACCATAGTAAGATGGAACAGGAGATAAAGAGCAGGATTTTGGAGTTAAAGCAGTCAGGAATCGATAATCTGGTAATTGACCTTAGGAGCAATGGTGGAGGCTCACCGCAGTTCATTATGGCGATAGCAGGTCTTTTGGCACCAAAAGGAGAGCATGTATATGCTTATGACGGGGTGTGGGATAACGATAATAAGGAATTTAAGAAAGATCCGGATACCGGAAAGTATGTAGTTGGAGAAGGCTTGATGTTTGAGGGAGAAGACCTCTGGGGGCACGGGCAGATTGTTATCTTAGTTAATTCTGAAACGGTAAGCGCAGGTGACCATTTAACAAAAATGATGGGAGAGTACGAAAATGTGACTGTCATAGGATTTACGGAGAGTATGAGTTCCGGACAGGGAGTACGTGCTGCTGTACTTTCCGAGGGGCAGCTTTCCTATTCAGCAATTCCGGTATTGACTGCGGATGGTGAAATATTTGTTGATACTGACAAAAGCCGTAAGTCCACAATTCCGCTGGATGTGAAGGTTCCCTTTGATGAGGAAGCAGTTCATGCCATATTTGATGAGGGAAAGGATTATATACTTGATTATGCAGTGGAATATTTGAAAGAAAGTAAATAAGCGGTTTCTTGGTTGGAAACCTTGTGAAAATGCCGGAGGAGTACAGAAGTGAAAAGGAGCAGGGAAAAGAAAATATATTTTTCGGAGTATAAAAATGGAATACGAAAATGTACGTCAACCGTTTGAACCGGTTTATGACAAAAATTCGAAAATATTAATATTGGGAAGCCTTCCCTCTGTAAAATCCAGGGAACAGGGATTTTACTATGGACATAAACAGAACCGGTTTTGGCGTGTTATGGCGGGAATATTTGAAAGTCCTTTGCCGGAGACAATTGAGCAGAAAAAGGAATTATTACTCCGTAACCATGTCGCAATTTATGACGTGATTGAAAGCTGTGATATTAAAGGCTCCAGTGATAGCAGCATACGTAATGTAGTGCCGGCAGATTTGAGAGTTATACTGCATGGTTCGCAGATAGAAGTGATTTTTGCGAATGGAAAAGCGGCAGGGAAGCTGTTTCAAAAGTATCAGGCAAAAAATTATAACGGGAAATTTGTGGAACTTCCTTCTACCAGTCCGGCAAATGCTGCATTTTCTTTGGAACGCCTGATGGAGATTTGGGGTGCGGAGATTAGAGGGTATAGATAGGTCCGCCTCTTGGTGAGAACTAATTTATTGAAAAATGTTCCTGAATATGATAAAATCCAAATATATTTTTTGAGCGGAGTGAAAGCGGGGTACGCTGTGGAGGTATTATTGAAATAAGGCTACCGCAATCCCACATGCTTTAGATGGTGGTTTTAAGTAGCTAAAAGTAGCTATTATGGTCGGAAATATTGCGGATACATTAAGGGAACAGCTTGAAGGAATTAATGAATTGGCATAATGCTGATACACTTAAACAGGGTGATATTATGTATATGATGAAAGATTTCATACAAGCGGAGTTTTTGCTGCTTTTGTTGACAGTGACGGCAGCAGTAAATGCTCCGTTTCCTTATATTTATATTTTGTTTTCAAGCCTGCTTATGATATTTTTTACTATAAGAAGTTTGTCCGAAAATGACAGTATGGCAATGATATTTGTGCAGATTGTTCTGTCGGGGGGACTTTGCTTGTTTGGGGGAGGATTTTTTTCATTTCTTATTTTTAGCGAGGTTCGGGCAGAGAAGATAAAGAGGCTTAGGATTGTGCTGCCACCAGTGTTTTTTGCCGGAACAGCAGTTTTGACAGGGAGCCTTATTCCTCCACAAATATTGCTTCGGTTTCTTATACTGCTTGCGGTTTCAGTAATGCTTTATATGCTGGAAAAACCGATTGTGGATTATATTGAGATAAAAAGCCGGATTGCCGGGGCAGTCAGCGTGACGGCTGTCAATGAATTATACGAGAAAAAGTTAAATCACGAGCTGATTCTCAAGAATTATCTGGCAGACAGGAATGCAAGGCTGGAAGAACGGGAAAATATCAGCCGGAACATCCACAACAGTGTTGGACATTCCATTACGGCGGCGGTTATGGCTTTGGATGCGGCAGAGCTTTTGTTTGACACCAGACCAGAGAAAGCCCGGGAGAAAATGAAAGCCGCTAATGAGAGGATGAGGGGAAGTATTGCATCAATCCGCCATGCGGTAAGGGTACTGGATGTAGATAATCCCTATGTAAGCATTGAGGATTTGCAAAGTGAGCTTAAGGCAATCATAGATAATTTTATGATGGATACTATGCTTAAGGTTGGCATGGACTTTCCCGGGGAATATCAGGAAATGTCCCTTCCCCACGAGCATACGGAATTCCTTACCGGGGCATTACAGGAGCTTTTGTCTAACGGAATACGGCACGGAAAAGCGGATGCCTTTACGGTAAGGCTTACCGCAGACAGCGGGCATGTCCGGCTGCAGGTGGCAGACAACGGAAAGAGTGATTTTAAGGCAGAAAACGAGACGGAGCGGATAAAAAATGGATTTGGACTGAAAAAACTCATTGCCTATACCTGCAAATGCGGGGGCACGGTGAAGTTTTCACACGGAATGGGGCTTACAGTGGAGATTACGCTGCCGGTGCAGGAATGAGGGTGGGAAACTCCCATTTTGTTTAACTGAACTGACAAAAATATTAAAAAGAATGAAGGTAACATTGTGGACAGGAGAAAAACGATGGACGGATTACAGATTCTACTGGTGGACGACGAACCACTTTTGCTGGAAAGCCTGGAGATTATTTTAACATTACAGAAAATGGAGATTGTGGGAAAGGCGCAGGATGGAAAGGAAGCATTGGAATATCTGAAAGAAAAGCACTGCGATATTGCCCTCGTAGATTTGAATATGAAAGGAATGGGTGGAATCGAGCTGATTACAAGGATGAAAAAGGAATATCCGTCAGTGAAGATACTGGTGCTCACCACATTTTATGATGATAAAAGTATTACGGCGGCCATAGCAGGCGGGGCAGACGGCTATCTTTTAAAGGACAGCGGTAAGGATGCCATTTTAGGAGCCATTACCCAGATTATGGAGGGGCGGAATGTCATTGACCATAAGGTGATGGAACGGCTGGCACTGTTAATGGGGGGCGGCCGGCATGAAAATACGGTGCTTTTTGCAGAAATGACGGAACGGGAGCAGGAGATTTGCAGCCTGTTGGCGAAAGGGCTTACCAATAAGCAGATTGCAGAGCAGCTTTATATTTCCGAGGGAACCGTGAAGAATTATATTTCTTCTATCTATGATAAAACCGGAATCCATGACAGGGCAAAGCTGATTGTGGAGATGAGGGGATAGAGCCACTTTGATAAAGTAATGGAAAAATAGTGCATTTATACTAGTTACACTTAATATTTGCCGCAGGCAAATGTTTAGTGTAACTGCATATACCGCAGCGAACAATTGGAAATGGCAATTAATTTCGTTCGCGAGTATAAACAATGATTTGAAAACAGAATAAGGAAGAAAGACACAATATGACCACAGTCATGGATAAAATATGACTGTGGTTACTTTACGTTTATGGAAGAATTTGATTAAATTAACAGCGGAACAGGATATGGTAAGGCCTGCAGTATATTAATGAAAAAGAAGGAGGAAAAGAAAATGACGCAGAAATTATCTGCAATGAAGTACATTAAAAACAATAAACGGCGAATATCTGTGCTTATAATAAGCTTAATGTTCTGTTTTGTTCTGTTTTATCTGTCACAGTTTTTGCTATATGTTACATCGGAAAGTTTTGGGGATCTTTTAATCCATAATGCGGAAAAGATTCAGTATGTGTCACTGCCGTCCTATACATTTGGACTGGATTCAGAAGCTTTGGAAGCTTTAGGGGAGGAAGGATTCATAGAGCAGAAATATCAGAAAAGTATGGAGCTTTTATCAAAACTTAAAGAGCAAAAGGGAATTAAAGAGGTTTATTACACGGACATTTATTGGATTGAGTTAAGTGCAGTTGTGGGTCAGTTAGGGGGAGAGTGCCCAATGATTCCGGTTAAGGAGCTGCCTGACTTTTTGAAGCATTTTAACGCCAGGATTATTGAGGGAAGGATGCCGGAAAAGGACAGAGAGGTGCTGTTAGATGAAAAATATATGAAAAATAACAAATACAAGCTGGGAGACAGCCTTAGGGATTTTTCCAATACGAAAATAGTAGGTGTGTTGGAGAGTGATTATTATCTTGCCTGTGGGGCATTGGAAAATGAACAGATTCCGGTTTATAATCCGGAGTTTGTAGTGCTTACTGATGGAACGGTGGAGGATATGGCAGATCTTCTCAGGGATATAGGATATGAATTTGAGGATAATGATGCAGGCATCGTGGACATAAAAAATGGGAAGGAAGATTTGCAAAAGGATATCATTGACACAATTGATAATTCTACAAGAGTAGTATTTGTAGGAATTACCGGCATCATGTCACTGGCGATATTAATTGTTTATGTCACATATTTGCGAGACCGCAGAAATGAATGGTGCCTTTACTGTTCCATAGGATTTTCCAGAAAAAATATATATTATGCGGTGATGAGGGAGCTTCTGTTTACCTTTATTACAGCACTGGCCATAGGAGGGGTTATCACGCTTTCTTCCATGGTGATATTAGAACACACCATGATAGGGGCTTTAGGGCTTAGATGCAGGTACTTCTATCCGGATATGCTGTTTCAGATTCTATGTGTATATGCGCTTATTATGGGATTACTGCAGATTCCCATAAGGGTTGCACTATATAAGATACGTACCATTGATGCCATAGATGATGATTTGCTTTAAGGACATTAGCGTTTTATGGATGGTTTTTAGCTGCGACATGCGAATATGCATTTAATGGATCGAAGGTGAACTTACGCTGCGAATAACTTAGTGGGCAGAGTAGTAATAGAATTAGGAGGAAAAATGCAATGTTTGAGATAAAGAATATTACAATGATATATGATATGGAAAAAACGGAAAAAGTATATGCGTTAGGGGGATTTGATTTAAAATTACCGGATAAAGGGCTTATAGGCATTATCGGACCCTCCGGCAGTGGTAAATCAACGCTTATGTACTGTCTCTCCACACTGAAAAAACCTACGGAGGGCAGCATTATTTATAATGGAAAGGAACTGGTGCATTTAAAAGACGGGGAGAGGGAACAGCTTCGCAGGCATGAGTTTGGATTTGTGTTCCAGCGCCATTTTCTTGTGCCATACATGTCAGCCATTGACAATGTGATGGTAGCGGCGTCAGGGACGCAAAAGGATGTGGAAAAGCGGGCTAAGGAGCTTCTTTCAGGATTCGGGCTTACAGAAAAAGAATTTTCCAAGCGTCCGGCAAAGCTTTCCGGGGGGCAGCGGCAGAGAACTGCCATTGCAAGGGCAATGGTCAATGAGCCGAAGGTTTTATTTGCAGATGAGCCCACGGCGGCATTGGATCATGAAAATGCCTTTGCCGTCATGAATATATTAAAGGAATATTCCGAGGAAAAGCTTGTGTTAGTCATTACCCATGACCACTCTATCCTGCGTGATGCAGACCGTATCATTGAGATATGGGATGGTAATCTCAGCAGTGGGAAAGGAGAGGATGACAGATGAAATCATTTTCGCCTCTTTATTATATCCGGGAAAACAGGTTAAGAAGTGTGCTGCTGATTTCCATGTTTGTGCTATCCTATATTGCATGGCTTGGAGGGCTTTATGTCACTAATATTTCTGATATGCTTGATATAAGTATGGAAATTTTTGATAAATGTGCGGTAATATATCCGTTTTCTGATGAAGATGACTGGGAAGAACTTGATAAGGCAGAGAAAGCAGCAGAGAAGGAAGAAGGGGTTACTGTTATGCAGCAGGGCGTTGTAAGCAGTATTATGTTTCAATCGATTATGGCGTATAAGACTGGTTTTTTTGGAACTTCCTTTTGCAGCGTGGAGGATTTTAAGGAGTATTGCAGGGTGCAGGGGATTTCCTGCGACTTTAGCAGACTTAAAGCTGGAAGTGTAATTATGGGAGGGCTTGCAGCTAAAAACCGTGGTATGAAGACAGGGGATAAACTTATAGAAGAGGAGGGTGAGAACATTTACGGCAGCTATACATTAGATGCGGTAATTGATTCTTTAGGATATGCCGTCTATTATATCGACCAAGGCAAAAACGGAACAAATTACAGCTATATTTTGCTGGCTGACGGAATGAGTGAGCAGGAATTTGCAAAGTATACAAAAAGTATGGGAGAGGAATTTTCAATTCAGGTTATAAACAAAGAATATTGTAAGGATATGATAAGCAGGCAGTTAAACAGCCTGAATTACATTTATATATTTATTGTGATTTTACTGGCGGTTGTTATGGCGGTTACAATAAATGCTGCCTTTGTTGGAATGTACCAGCACAGAGAGCCTGAGTTTGCCATTTATCGGGCAATCGGTATTTCTAAGTGGCAGATTATAGGGAAAGTGACAGGAGAGCTTTTGCTGATGGATATTATAGGTGTTTTGACAGGAGGAGTGATATTATTTACGGGAGTTTATCTGTTTAACAACCTGTATCTGTTACCCAGGGGGCTGGTGCTGTTTTATTACCATCCACTGGCATTAGGAGGAATGCTGTTTTGTAATCTTATGGTACTGATCCCTTTGATTTTAACAAGAAGCAGACAGCTTCTCAGGGCAGATGTATGTGAGTATTAAATTACGTGTTTAAGACGGAATTGCATTTTGAATTAATGCAGTTGGTGATTGATATAATGGGAATATTACAAACTTGTAATATTCCTATTTGTCTGTTTGTGGTATACTAAGCGTAAGCAATGGGAGTTACAATATAAAAATGAAAAGAGGTGGCGGTTTTGAAAAAAATCCTGATTGTGGAGGATGATGCGGCAATCCGTACAGAGTTAAAAGCACTTTTGTCGAATGATGGATATGAGGCAGCGGCAATAGAAGATTTTACGGATGTGCTTGGACAGATCTTAAAGGCAGAGCCTGATATGGTACTTTTGGATATTAATATTCCAAAAATGAATGGAGAAGTTTTATTAAAGGAGTTAAGGAAGGAAACAACTCTTCCGGTCATTATGGTGACGAGCCGCACGTCAGAGGTAGATGAGGTGCTGTCCATGAGTTATGGTGCAGATGATTATATTACAAAGCCGTATAATCCCACCATATTGTTACTGCGCATACAGGCGTTGTTCAGACGGTTTGATTATTCAGGAGAGGTAATGACTTATCGGGATTTGAAGGTTAATCCGGCGAAGGGAATTTTATCTAAGGGAGAGGAAGAGTTACAGCTTACCAAAAATGAAATGCTGATTTTCCAAATGCTTTTGCAAAAAAGGAATCAGATTGTTTCAAGGGATGCGCTTATGACAGACCTCTGGGATAATGATGAGTTTATCAATGATAACGCTTTAACGGTAAATATCAGCAGACTCAGGGCAAAGCTTAAAAGCTTTGGCTTCGAGGATGCTATTGAAACAAGGAAGAAACAGGGGTATATATTATTATGAGAACAGGAGATTATATCAGGGATAAAATGCCGGCTGTTATAATTGGGATTTTATCCGCTGGAATTGCAGGGCTGTTTTTTATGTCATTTCGTGCTCCATCGGAGGTCTGTATTGTGGGTGCTGCTGTTTTTCTGCTGTATGGAGCATTTATTTTTTTGTGGGATTATGCAAGAAAGAAAAGGTTTTATGATGAGCTGTCGCAAAATCTGGAACAGCTTGACAAAGGGTATCTGGTATTGGAAATGTTAGAGAAGCCGGATTTTTTGGAAGGGGAGCTGTTATACCAGTTTTTATATGAGATTGACAAATCCATGGCAGAGAATGTAAAGCTTTATGAAGAAAGCAGCTATGCATTTAAAGAGTATATCGAAATGTGGATTCATGAGGTGAAGATTCCTATTGCCAGTTTAAGGCTGATGACACACAATGAGGAAACGGCATTGCCGAATAAGTATGTGGAACAGTTAAGAAGGCTCGACAATCTTGTGGACAAAGTGCTTTATTATATGCGGGCAGAGCATGCAGAGAAGGATTACCTGATTAAGGAAACCGGTTTGCGGGAAATTGTGAAAAGGGCAGCTATTCATAATAAAGATGATTTATTGGAACAGGATATTGACTTTCTGGTGGAAGAAGTAGATTATCAGATTACCACGGATACAAAATGGCTGGAATTTATCCTAAACCAGCTTATAAATAATGCCATGAAATATAAAAGGCCACAGGGAAAAGCAATGATACGGATCTGGGCCGGAGAGGAACGGGATAAGGTTTTTTTACATGTAAGGGACAACGGAATCGGAATTGCACAAAGTGATTTGCCGAGGATATTTGAAAAATCCTTTACAGGGGAAAACGGCAGAGGGACGGTAAAGTCTACAGGTATGGGACTTTATATTGCAAAAAGTCTTTGTGACCGTTTAGGCCATGGCATTTCTGTTTGTTCAAGGCAGGGGGAATATACGGAATTTGTGATTACCATAGGGAAAAACAGATATTACAAAGATGCTGCAATGTAGAACCATTTAAGTAACCTTTCAAAATCGTAACCTTTCGTAAGCTTTAACGAAGGACAGGACATCATTTATGTTGTAATATGTGACCGTAGCACAAAGTAGATATGTGAAACAGGAGTTTCACAGGCATTTCAGAAGAAAGGGAAAACTATGGAAAACATATTAAAGATTGAACATGTTGAAAAATATTACGGAAATAAGTCGAGCCTTACAAAGGCGCTTGACAATCTTTCCTTTGAGGTGGAAGAGGGAGAGTTTGTGGCGATTATGGGTGCATCAGGAAGCGGAAAAACCACACTGTTAAACTGCATTTCCACCATTGACCGTGTAACCTCCGGACATATTTATGTGGCGGGGACTGACATTACAAAATTAAAGGGGAATGCGTTAAATCAGTTCAGACGGGAGCAGTTAGGCTTTATTTTCCAGGATTTTAACCTGTTAGATACACTGAATGTCTATGAAAATATTGCCCTTGCCCTGACTATTCAGAATGTCCCTGCACATACGATTGAGGGCAGGGTCAGAGATGTGGCGAAGGAATTAGGCGTTGGAGATGTACTTAACAAATACCCGTATCAGATGTCCGGAGGACAGAAGCAGCGGGTGGCCTGTGCCAGGGCAATCATTACGGAGCCAAAGCTCGTGCTGGCAGACGAACCTACAGGCGCACTGGATTCAAAATCGGCAAAAATGCTGTTAGAGCGGTTCTATTATTTAAATGGTAAA
Source organism: Lachnospiraceae bacterium (assembly GCA_029052995.1). Taxonomy (GTDB): domain Bacteria; phylum Bacillota; class Clostridia; order Lachnospirales; family Lachnospiraceae; genus CAG-590. The sequence continues at coordinate 16,122 of JAIDHZ010000404.1, forward strand.
TTAGATGCCACTATTTTAATGGTTACCCATGATTCCTTTACAGCGAGCTATGCTTCAAGGGTTATTTTTATTAAGGATGGGAAAATTTTTCATGAGCTTATCAAAGGTGCGGATACGAGAAAGGAATTTTTCGGAAAAATTATTGATGTGGTTACTCTGTTAGGAGGTGATGTCAGTGATGCTTTATAAGTTATCCGTCAGAAATATCAGAAAAAGCATAAAGGACTATGCAGTGTACTTTTTTACTCTGGTGGTGGGTGTGGCAATATTTTATGTATTTAACGCCATTGACAGCCAGGCAGCAATGTTAAATGTATCAGAACGTACAGAGGAAATAATTGAATTGATGACAAATATGCTATCCAGTGTCAGTGTGCTTGTATCTATAATATTAGGAGGGCTTATTATTTTTGCAAGCCGCTTTCTGATTAAGCGGAGAAATAAGGAGTTTGGGATTTACCTGACACTTGGAATGGGTAAGCGGAGAATATCTATGATTCTGTTTTGTGAAACCTTGCTTATTGGCATGCTTTCTCTTGTTGTGGGACTTTTGGTGGGCATTGGTATCTCCCAGTTTATGAGTGCATTTGTGGCAAATATGTTCGAGGCGGACATGACAAAATATGAGTTTGTGTTTTCTTACGATGCCTGTAAAAGGACACTGTTGTATTTTGGTATCATGTATGGAGTGGTCATGATTTTTAATGTAGTCAGTATCAGCCATTGTAAATTGATTGATTTGCTGCAGGCGGAGAAAAGGACGGAGAAAATCCGATTGAAAAATCCATGGTTCTGCGTGCTTGTATTTTTTGCAGCAGCAGGACTATTGGGAAGGGCTTATTATATGGTAACTGCAGGGTTTTCCGAGATGCAGGATGCAAATTATATTTATGTACCGATTGTAATGGGGATTGTGGGAACATTTCTTGTGTTCTGGTCTCTATCCGGTTTAATGCTTAGAATTTTTATGAGCATGAAAAGGGTGTATTACAAGGGGCTTAACAGTTTTATACTAAGACAGATTAGCAGCCAGGTAAATACAACTGTGGGTAGTATGTCCGTAATATGTTTGATGCTGTTTGTGACAATAGGTGTACTCTGTGCATGCTTTTCGATAAAAAATTCCATGCAAATGGAGTTAGACGAGCTGGCACCGGTGGATATTGATATAGTAAAACGGCTGAATTTTGATGACACAGATAAGGAGGTTAGCAAAAAAGAGATAGAAATCAGCAATTTAAGTATTTCGGAGTTTTATGATGCGGCTGGACTTTCCCTCGATGAAAAGCTTTCGGAAACTGTTTCCGTTCACATTTACCGGGAGGAGGGCTTTACCATGGGAAAATCCCTGGGGGATTCGTTAGAAAGTATTCAGAATCAGTATTTGTTTATCCAGTATGAAACGCCGGAAGATATTATGGGACTTAGTGAGTATAACAAAGCAGCGGAGCTTTTGCATAATCCAACCTTTACACTGGCGGAGGATGAATATCTGATTGTGGCAGATTTTCAGTCAATGGCAGCTATCCGAAATTCTGTTTTGGAAAAAGGGGAGACCGTTGAAATATTCGGAAAGACTTTAAAGCCAAAGTATACAGCCTGTCAGGACGGTTTTGTAGAAATTGGCGGTAATCATATGAATACAGGTATTTTTGTGGTGCCGGACGCTGTCATAAAGGAGGATGCGGTGGAAATCGAACATTTACTTGGAAATTATGCGGTGGATACAAAGGAGGAACGGCAAAAAATTGAGAATGAGATTATCAATGCAACAGGAAATGTGAACACAGAAGATTCCCTGTATCCAGCATTAAACACCCGGTTGACGATTTCCGAAGCCAGCGCAGGACTGGGTGCTATCGTTACATTTATCGGACTATATTTAGGAGTGGTTTTCTTGATTTCCAGTGCAGCAATTTTGGCATTAAAGCAGTTGTCGGAGAGTGCGGATAATATAGAGAGGTATCAGGTGTTGAGGCAGCTGGGAGCAGATGAGAGCATGATAAGAAAAGCGTTGTTTGGGCAGATTGGAATTTTCTTTGCAGCTCCCCTGTTTATAGCTGTGATACACTCTGTATTTGGAATCCGCTTCAGCATGATTATTTTAGAAATCCTTGGAACAGTGGGAATGCCAAAGTCCATAGCTGCAACTGCGGTAATTTTACTTGGTATTTACGGTGGATATTTTCTTATGACTTACTGGTGCAGTAAAAATGTTATACGGGTAAGAGAGTGAAAAGGAGCATCAACCAAATTGCAAAAGATATACTAATTGTGCAGATTTTTGCAGCTAATGCCTGTTGCTTATTCCCATGGGCAACAGGCAAATATCAAGCCTGCCTTACCTTGGCGACTGCTGGGGGATATAAAACACATAAAACAGCTTTTCATTTTAGAAAAAATGTTGTACAATTAATTCAGATATTTAACATATATATTTATATCGGATAATTGGAAAAGCGGGTGATTTGATGACGGAAGCAGAAAAATTACTTATGGATAGGCGTCCCATTTTTTGTAAGCAGTGCGGGGGAAAGCTGTTTTATCAGAATAGTGGAGAATATCGCTGTGAGGACTGTGAAGCAACAGAATTAGATGATTTTGGTAAAATAAAGCGCTTTTTGGAAAAGAATGGTCCTTCACCGGCTACAGAGATTGCAGAGGAAACAGGGGTTGCTTTGGAAATAATTAATCTGTATCTTAAAAACGGAAGACTGGAGATTCCGGAAAACAGCAAATACTATATCAAATGTGAACGTTGTGGATGCGCACTGCGTTTTGGAAGATTCTGCTATGGCTGTGCGAAGGAACTGGTAGGTCAGTTAAACAGTGCCATGTTTGAAGAGATGGGAGAAAAACCTAAGGCTGGCGGAATAAATGAAAAAGGTAAAATGCATTTTTTGGAAAGGGAGAGAAATATGAAATGATTTTCTGCATTTTAAGGCAGCTGGCAATTATGCAGGGGATATTAAAGGGAGTTTTATTTGTGCTGGTAATAAAAAATGGCAAGCTGTGTGCGGTCACGGAGAGCTAATTTTTCCAGTATCGTACTCAGGTAGTTACGGGTTGTGCCTTCACTTAGATAGAGCTGGTCTGCTATTTCTTTGTTGTTAAGCCCTTCTGCCACGAGCGTGATAATTTCATATTCCTTTTGCGTAATATTAAGTGCGGTATAATCAAATGTGTCTGCTGTTTTAATGAGATTCGGAATCCTTTGGATAATTTCATCTCCATAGACGTTCTGTCCGGAATTCACAGCTTCTAAGGCAGGGATAATATTTTCAAAATTCTGCTTCACAATATAGCCTTTTGCACCTAATTCCAGAGCTTTAACAATGTATTCATCATCTAAAAATGTAGTCAGTAATAAAACCCTTGCATCGGGAAATTCTCTTAGCAAAAGAAAAAGTGCATCGGTACCATCCATATTCTGCATGCGGATATCCATTAAAAGAACATCCGGTTTGTGCTGACGGTAAAGCGGCAGGGCTTCAGAACCATCATTTCCAACTGCACTAACCTCAATGGAGGCATCTGACTCTAATATAATTTTTAATGACATGCAGACTAACTGGTCATCATCAATTAATACAATTTTCATAAAATTTCCTCATTTTTTATATTTATAGTTTATTAGTACCCTTATTTAGGAATGGATAGAAATATTTTTACTCCATGTTCTGATGTGATATGGATAATACCATGCAGTGCATCTGCACGGTCTTTCATGTTTGAAAGACCGATGCCTGAGGAATCTGCCGCAGAAAATGGTTTTGTTCCATTATCTTCAATTAGAAGCTGGTAAAGCCCTGGATGTTCCTTTACTGTGATAGAAACCTTTGTTGCGTTGCTGTGCCTTATAACATTGTTTAAAGCTTCCTTTACAATGGCAATGAAACAATATTTCACATCCTTTGGAACATGCCTTGACACATTACAGTCGAAAGAAATCGGGCAAAATGTGAAATTGCCCACTAAGTTTTCCAGAGATGATTTTAAATCCACAGATTCGTCATGAAGATCATGTACACTGTTTCTAATACTGTTCATTGCTTCGTTAAGAGAGCTTTTAAGCTGTGTCAGGTGATTTTTTGTAATTTCGTCTTTGCAGATGGCAAGCAGGGCACCAACCTGTAAAATGGAACGGGAAAGCATGTGTCCTACGTTATCGTGAATTTCTCTTGCGATACGGTTTCTTTCTTTTAATGTGGCAATATAGATTTTGTCATCCTGACTGGCTAACAATTGATTATGACTGTGCTTTAAATGCATTTCCTGTTCTACGCTGTTATCACGAAGCTGCTTGATAGTAGTTTGAAGATATTCCCGCTCATGACTTTGAATTGCAAGGTAATAACTGATACAAAAAGCACAAAGAAGCATCAGCATATCCTCTGAAGCATGGTGTTTATAGTATAAAGCCGGAATGATACCCACTGCCGGAAATAAATATTTTTTATGGAAGCATGGATAATAAAAAAGAGCAGGGAGGAAACAGACGAAATCGTGATAGAATATGCATATAATAAGTGATATTATGGAAAGTACTATTCTTAAATATTCGTTTTTTACAGTTGTAAAAAAGCAGGTAAGGATAAATGCAAGCAAAATGAAGGTCAGGGAAATGACATTTATATTTTCTGTAGGATAAAGGAAAGCACAGAATATAAAAATGGCAAGGGTTTCATAATAAGTTAACATAATGTATCCTTTCCGCAAATAAGTTAAATTGATTATAGCTGATATGCTTGTAAAATACAATATTGGACTTGTAAAAGAAATACAA
>JAIDHZ010000405.1 GCA_029052995.1 Lachnospiraceae bacterium
TATTAATATACAGTTTGTAATTATGTGATAATGGTATACATGAATTGTGGAACAAAGTGAATACTTTCTGAATACAATGGTAATACTTAGAATACCTGATAAGAACAGTACTTTTTGACAGGAATTTGTAAATGGAGAGTGATACCATTGATCGTGACCAGAGGAGATATTTATTATGCGGATTTGCGACCGGTTGTAGGCTCTGAACAGGGTGGTGTCAGACCAGTGCTGATCATACAAAACGAGGCAGGAAACAAATACAGTTCAACAGTAATCTGTGCTGCCATTACCAGCCGTCAGAACAAAGCAAAAATACCAACACATGTGGAAATTGCGGCAAATCGTTGTAATATTGCAAAAGATTCGGTTATATTATTAGAACAGGTGAGGACAATTGATAAGCAAAGACTTAGGGAAAAAGTGTGTCATTTAGATGATGACATTATGGGAAGTGTAAATCATGCATTAAGAATTAGTCTTTCTCTTTCGTAGATTGTGGCTGGTGAATAAATGTGTGTTATAGTCAAAAGAATAGAAAAGAGGTAGGATAAAGCGATGGCAAAAGTAAGCCCCGGCAGCTTAAAGTCAATTTTTTCTAAAAGGAACAATGATGATGGGACAGATGCGGTGGAAGAGGAGATTCTTTCTATTGTAGAGGAAGGACATGAACAGGGAACAATTGAGACAGATGAGGCAGAATTGATATCCAATGTGTTTGAGTTTGGAGATAAGGAAGCCAAAGATGTCATGAGTCCAAGACAGAAAATTGTAGGAATTGAGGCAGGCACTGACATTCGGGAAGCTTTAGAAATTATTTTGGATAACAATTATTCACGTTATCCGATTTATGAGGAAGATTTGGACAATATTATTGGAATCCTACATATCAAAGATGCAATGAAGGCCTATTTGGAAAATGACAAACAGATGGTACGTGACCTTGTAAGCGAGCCATTTTGTATTCATCCAACCCAAAAAATCAGCAAGCTCTTTAATCAAATGAAGAATAGTAAAATGCATTTGGCAATTGTAGTAGATGAGTATGGGCAGACGGAAGGTTTGGTTGCCTTAGAAGATTTGCTGGAGGTCATTGTAGGAGATATTTTAGATGAATATGACGAGGAAGAAACGGACATAATGAAGCTGGCGGTGGAAGAAGGCTATATTGTAAATGGTTCCACTGACATGGAGGAATTAGAAGATTTGTTTAATATCCGTTTTCCGGAAGAGGATATCGATACTGTAAATGGTTTTATGCTTTATGCATTGGGAAGACTGCCGGAGGAAGGTGAGCATGTTGAGATTTTCTATGAAGGATTTTCTTTTGAGGCAATCACTGTGGAGGAGAGAATGATTACAAAAGTTAGAATTCGGAAAACATTTGTACCGGAACAGGAGCAAACGGGGAAAGATACCTGATAATTTTCTATTATTAACTATTAAATTAAGGGGGGTGCCGCTTAGTGTGGCAGCCCTCTTAATTTATTTAAATGTAAAATGGTATTGACAAAATTGTATCAATGTATTATTGTATTAAAAGGATGATACAAAAGGGTGGTTTTGATTAATAAACAAAATGGACACCAATACTTGCTTTTTCGGCTTTAGTGTGTTTTTTCAATATCAGTTATTTTCTAAATACTAAAAACATGTTGCATTTGACTTTAGCCATTGTATGGCTGGCTATAGGCTTTACATATTGTGTAAAGGATAAAGATAAAAAGGAGGATTTAAATGGAGTGGGAATTAAAATCTGACAGGCCCATTTATACACAATTGCTTGAAGAATTAAAACGAAGAATTGTGTCGGGTTTTTATAAGCCTGGTGAGAGGCTTATGTCTGTTAGGGAGCTTGCGCAGGATGCAAAGGTGAATCCTAATACGATGCAGAGGGCATTGACTGAACTGGAACGGCAGTCGCTTGTGTTTGCAGTCAGGACAACCGGAAGATATATTACGGAGGATGCTTCGCTGATTGAAGAGGCGAAGAAGGAATTTGCCACATATCATGTGGCAGCGTTTAGCAGGGAGATGCATGCATTGGGATATGACAAAGAGGGTATGCAGAAGCTTTTGTCAGAATATGAAGAAGCAAGCATGGAAGATACGGATAAAGAAATCAGCGGGGAGAACAAAGAGGAGGGAAACAAATGAATTTAGTGGAATGCAGAGCGCTTACAAAACGATACAGTAAAGCTCTGGCATTGAATCAGGTTAATCTGGATTTGAAGCCAGGGAAGATTATAGGGCTGCTTGGACCAAATGGCAGTGGAAAGACAACGTTTATTAAAATCTGTGCAGGACTTTTGACACCAACAGCAGGAACAGTGACTATTAAGGGTATGCAGGTGGGGGCCGCAACAAAGGCCATTGTTGCATTTTTACCGGAACGTACATATTTGGGAAAGCAGGAGAAGGTAAAGGATATTGTAGATTTCTTTGAGGAAATGTATGAGAATTTTCAAAAGGATGCTGCCTATAAAATGTTAGAGGATCTGGGTATCAGTCCAGAGCAGAAATTGAATGCCATGTCGAAGGGTACAAAGGAAAAAGTGCAGCTTATTCTGGTTATGAGCAGGAAAGCAGATTTGTACTTGCTAGATGAGCCTATGGGTGGTGTCGATCCGGCAGCAAGGGATTACATTTTAAATACCATTATCACTAATTATAACCCTGAAGGCAGCATTTTGATTTCCACCCATCTGATTTCAGATGTGGAAAATATACTGGATGATGTGATTATGATAAAGCAGGGGAATATTGTGTGCCATGATTCGGTGGATAATATACGCATTAATTATGAAAAATCACTTGACCAGGTATTCAGGGAGGTGTTCAGATGTTAGGTAAATTGTTAAAAAATGAATTAAAATCTTACCGTTTTTCCTTTGGTATTATATTTTTGACAGCTTTTCTGGTTACTTTATTTATGAAGCTTACCAGCATGCTTCCCTATCAGAAGGATGTTAGGGAAATTATCCAGGTTTTTACGGCATATGGATATTATTACATTATAATGATAGCGAACGTGGCTGCTCTTGTTCTTACAGTTGTTCAGTTTTACAGTACAATGGTGGGTGACCGGGGGTATCTTACATGGACACTGCCTGCATCTTCAGGAACCCATATTTGGGTAAAGCTTATTGGTGCCACTCTTATGAGAATTTTAGCAAGTGTTGTGACGGTAGTGCTTATGCTGTTTTTTTATTCAGGAAGATACTGGGCATTTTATTCAGAAATTTCCTCTGACATGGGCTTTTACGGCAGTGGTAATTTTATTTTTGATATTTTCAGGGCCGCTTTTCAGGATTTATTTGGTGGATTTGAGGCAAAATATATACTCACAATCTTTATTGTTCTGCTGATTGTACTTTTTTCACTAATACTTCCAATGCTGTTATTTTACATGTGCATTGCGATTGGCCAGCTGTTTGGCAAATGGAGGATTTTAGCTTCTGTCGGATGTTATTTTGGTATTATGATTCTGTTGCAGATATTAATGGTAGTGGGTATGATTGTACTGGCAGTGTGCAGTGCAGAAAGCACAAATACAGTACAGTTTGCACATATAAGTGATTATGCTGCGGTGAATTTGGTACTGATCTTTATTTTGCTGATTGAAGCAGCAGGTGCAGCAGTTCTATTTGCAGTAACAAACTGGATTTTTAAGAAA
>JAIDHZ010000406.1 GCA_029052995.1 Lachnospiraceae bacterium
GATGTAGGTTATGTATTATTTCCTTTTTGCATTACTGTTTATCGCACTTTTCTTCTGCATCATTTTTCATTTCCGAAAGAAAAAAATAATTCACAAGGTTAAATGTATGGAAAAATGTGACAAATGTTCCCTGTTAGAAGAACTGGTTAACCCTATGGGATATTGCTACTACTGCAATTATGGTATTTTTTCCTCCACACTTAACGCCTGGCAAAAAAAGGCAGGCTACACTTACCTTTATGATTATATGGCTCCCCGCTTTCAGATGGTATTTGACGCTTTGCCGGTTTACTTTGATTATGATGGAAAAACCTGGCTTATCGAATTTTGGAAAGGACAGTACGGAATTAACACCGGAGCAGAAATCGGTATTTATCATTCTGACCGGATTATTCCTGAGAAAAATTATAAGGAGGCAATCTTTAACAGTGCCGAAGATTATGAAATGCTGAACTGCTCATTTACGCTCTTCAATAACAGCGGGGATTATCTCCAAATTTCCCGCAGGCACTGGTGGCTGACTGCATTTTTACCGGGATGCTTTTCAAAACCATCTGACCTTACTATGGAAATTACCCTAAGCTTTCCAAACCACGAAATGCTGACCGCCTTTGCGAATGGTTTATATAAAGCCGGCTATTCACTACAGGATATTTCCATCTTTGGACTTACCCTTACCTTCACCTTTACAGATTCAGATAACCCGGAGCGCAATATGCCTACCCGCTTCTGGTGCCGCTATTCTCAATGGAAAAACAAAATATTTTGCAGACTGTATATCTTTATTACAAGACCCTTCTGCTATACCGAAGATCGGATTTTATACCTTTATTACTATCTTCCGGTTGCTTTTCGTAAAACTCTCAGGCTGCATAGGTTCAATAAACGATGCCACCGTAAAAGACAGTGTATGAGGAAAAAAATATGAGTACAAAGAGCCGTCTTAATCATGCATTTAGACATGCATTAACACTTCCTCTATGCGCCAACTCAAAATATGTGCTAATAAGTGACTGCCACAGAGGGGCAGGCAACTCTTCCGATAATCTTTTAAAAAACCAGCATCTATATTTTGCTGCACTGAAACATTATTACCAAAAAGGCTTTTCCTATATTGAGTTGGGGGATGGGGATGAGCTTTGGGAAAACCGCTGCATAAAAGATATCATTGAAATACACAGTAATATTTTCTGGCTGTTTTCTCTTTTTCACCGGGAAAAACGGCTTTATATGATATACGGAAACCATGATATTGTAAAACAAAAAAGGAACTACAGCCGGAAGAACTTAAGCTCTTATTTCTGTACGGACAGACAATGCGAAATGCCCTTGCTTCCGGATATTACCTTTTATGAGGGCATTCTTCTTTGTCCTGTTAAAAATCCAAATGAGCCCATATATCTTACCCACGGACATCAGGCAAGCACATTAAATTCTACCCTTTGGCCACTATCACGTTTTCTCGTACGATATCTATGGCATCCTCTGGAAAATTTTGGCATACAGGATCCCACCAGTGCGGCAAAGAATTACTCTGTAAAAACAAACTGCGAAAAACGTCTAAGCCAATGGGCAGAAGAAAACCACAGAATACTGATTACCGGCCACACCCACCGTCCGGTACTGCCGGAAGAACCCTCTTACTATTATAATACTGGAAGCTGTGTCCATCCAAGATGTATCACCTGCATTGAAATTGAAAACTATTCCCTTACTCTGGTAAAGTGGACTATGAGTACAAAAGCTGACAATACCCTCTATGTTGCAAGGGAAGTGCTGTCAGGTCCGGTTTCTATATACAATGGAATCTAGAGTAGTGTCTCATTCACAATTAGTCAAATCGCACTGTCTGTATCGCCATCTGCTGCGTTGTCATCAGTCGACGTAGCCACCGCTACGCCTCCAT
>JAIDHZ010000407.1 GCA_029052995.1 Lachnospiraceae bacterium
TGTCTGATACCATAAAAGCAGTCCGTTTTGTGTTCCGTTTATAACAGCATTATGAAAAATAAGTAGTAGTAATAACAGTATTAGAATGGATATAAAGAGCAGCATTTTAGAACACCTTAGCTGTCATTAATTCATTTTATGTTAAAAATCAGTTATTATGACGGATTGACGATATTCCGAAGGCATCGTAATATCATATTTTTCCTCAAAAATCTGTTTGTAAAGGGCATGAATATGAAGCTCCTTTTCAAATGTTTCCCATTGGGAGGCAGTCAGGATACGGTCTGCATCCGCTACTTTATTGATGACCGGAATGGAAGAAAGAACTTTCATCTCATGTAAAACAGGAGAGGCGGAAGACCTGAATCCTAAAAGGCGGAGATAAGAGAGGTTATTGGTTAATTTGTCATATGCAGTTTCATTTTTTTTAATATTGAGTAAAATGTATAAAAGTACCCGCCTGATTCGTGCCTGTGTATAATTCTTACATGCAGCAGCTTCAATAAGCTTTTCAATGTTTGTATTATCAGTATAGAGTTTGTCTAAATGATTTGACAATTCCTTTGAGATATCAAAAAAAACATCATAATTTTTTTTGTTAGCCCATAGTGCATATCCTATTACAGAGTAAAAATCACTGAAAAATAAGGGCTTTGCATATATATGTTCTGAAAGAAATGAATGACAGCATAAAGGCATATTCATTAAAAATGCATGAGGAAGTAATGCTGCTTGTTCTGTCAATGAATGTGCTTCGTAATATTGTTTTTTTAGAGATTGTCTAAGCGCTGTGGCAGAAGGAAATTCTTCAGTAAGCTTAGAGTTGTGGTAGCTGCTGTTTTTGCGCTTTACAACTACCGGAGTCAGTGGAAGATGAAAACGTTTGATTGTTTTAATATATTCAATTGCCAAAATGTTGTTAGGCTGGTCTAATACCGCAGAATAATCAGGGGTGTCAAAATAATCGGCAATTGCAAGTGCACGGGATTTTGGGAAGTTATAACCTTTGGAAAGATAGTATTTTAAATCAGACTGGTATTTGGGAGGTTCATTATATAAAATGTCAGCGATTCTGTCTAAAAGAGAAAGATCATCACATTCTGCTCCAAAACAAATTGTATCTACAATTCCGGTTGCTGCAAGCAGGCGTACGGCGGCAGCAGCAAAATATTCTGCACTGGCAGCTGAGTAGTAGACAGGCAGTTCGAAAACCAGGTCAGCTCCTGCCAAAAGGGCACAGGTGGCACGTAAAGTTTTTTCATATATGGCAGGCTCTCCTCTTTGGACAAAATTACCGCTCATAATTACAAGAATTTGTTTCTCAGGAAATTGTTTTTTGATTTGTTCAAGCTGATAGGCATGTCCATTATGAAATGGATTGTATTCTGCCACTATTCCAATATGTTTCATCTTATAACTCCGTTTCTGTTTAATATATTTATTATATTAAAGTATTTACAAACTGTAAAGAAAATGGTAGAATCTATTATCATTTTATTTCTTGGTGCTCTCTTTTTACCCAATATTTTAATTTTATACTTTTGTGCCGTAGCTTGAATAGTGTTATGTTATCGTTATAACAGAGAAGTGGCAGAATTATTAACTATTGACAATATGGAAATATTATATTAATATAAAGAAAAACGAACAAGTGTTCAGGAGGAATATATATATGGCAAGTGAAGAGAAGATGAAGGCATTAGATGCAGCATTAGCAAATATTGAGAAGCAGTTTGGCAAGGGTACGGTTATGAAGCTTGGCGATACATCAAATCATATGAATGTGGAATCTGTTCCAACAGGATCGCTAAGCCTTGACCTTGCATTAGGTATAGGAGGTGTTCCTAAGGGAAGAATTATTGAGGTGTATGGACCTGAATCAAGTGGTAAGACAACAGTTGCGCTGCATATAGTTGCTGAAGTACAAAAGCAGGGAGGTATTGCAGGTTTTATTGACGCAGAACATGCGTTAGATCCGGTATATGCGGGCAATATTGGGGTGGATATTAATAATCTTTATATATCCCAGCCGGATAACGGAGAACAGGCATTGGAGATAACAGAGACAATGGTGCGTTCTGGTGCAGTTGATGTTGTAATTGTCGATTCTGTGGCTGCCTTAGTGCCAAAAGCAGAGATTGACGGTGAAATGGGGGATTCCCATGTAGGGCTGCAGGCAAGGTTAATGTCACAGGCATTGCGAAAATTAACAGCTGTAATTAACAAATCCAATTGTGTGGTTATTTTTATAAATCAGCTGCGTGAAAAGATTGGAGTTATGTTCGGCAATCCAGAGACAACTACAGGCGGCAGGGCGCTTAAATTCTATGCTTCAGTGCGCTTGGATGTCAGAAAAATTGAGACTTTAAAGCAAAACGGTGAGGTTATTGGAAACCGTACTAGGGTAAAGGTTGTAAAAAACAAGGTTGCCCCGCCATTTAAAGAGGCTGAATTTGATATTATGTTCGGCAAGGGGATTTCTAAAGTGGGAGATATTTTGGACCTTGCTGTAAAAGAGAATATTATTGCAAAAGCAGGTGCCTGGTTTTCGTATAATGGTGAGAAAATTGGACAGGGACGTGAGAATGCCAAGATTTTTTTACAGGATAACCAGGAGATTTTATCAGAGGTTGAACGTAAGGTCAGAATTTGTGCAGGGGTGTTAGATGAGGAGGGTGCAAAAGAAGAACAGGCGGCAAAAAAGCCTGATGATGAGGATGCATGATGTATATCACAAAAATTGAGAAGGGTAAGGGCCGGAGATATAGGGTGTATAGTGACGAACAACTGGTCTTTGCTCTCTATGACAAACAATTAAGATATTACAATATAGAAGAAAACAGAGAACTGAAAGATGATACTATAGATGCAATTTTAAAAGACATAATTTTAAAATGTGCAAAGGAACGGGCATTGTACTTGTTGGAACGAAAGATGTATACAGTTTCTATGATGCGGGATAAGCTCATTTGTAATGATTATCCTGAAAGTGTTGTGGAACAGGTTTTATCATTTTTAAAAGAATATCGCTATTTAGATGATAAGGCATATGTGTGTATGTATATCAGAAATTATTCCTCTAAAAAGAGCAGAAAACAGCTTATGCTTGATTTACATATAAAAGGGATTGAAAAGCAGCTTGTGAATGACTTTTTCGAGGAGTATGAATATTCCGAAGAACAATGTTTTGCCAGACAATTTGAACGGTATGTGCG
>JAIDHZ010000408.1 GCA_029052995.1 Lachnospiraceae bacterium
GGAAATAATATTGGTAGATGATGGATCACCAGATAATTGTGGGAGGATATGTGATGAATTTGCAAAGAAAGATTCTAGAATAAAAGTAATTCATAAAGATAACGGTGGCTTGTCTTCTGCAAGAAATAAAGGATTGGATATTTGTAAAGGAGAATATGTTGCTTTTATAGATTCCGATGATTGGATTGATAAAGATATGATAGAAAAATTATATAAAAGAATAGTTGATGATGAATCTGATATAGCAATTTGTTCTTATGTTTTTGAAATTGCGGGAATGTCCGAAGAACGCAAATGTAATATTAAAAATTGTACTTTATCTCGAGAGAAAGCTCTTCAGGAATTGATTCTGGATGATAAAATTAATAATTATGCATGGAACAAGTTATATAAACGGGAATTATTTAAAAATATTCGATTTCCAGAAGGGCGATACTTTGAAGATATCTTCATAATGTACAGGATATTTGATTTATGTGAACGCATTAGTGTTTTAGATTCACCAAGCTATCATTATCTGCAACGGGCTGAAAGTATTATGGGCAGTATTTCTTTTTTTAAAGAATTAGATGCATTAGAAGCACATAAGCAAAGGTACATAGAAATGGATGTAAAATATCCTCAATTTCATTTTTTAATGATGAGCAGATATAAACTCGCATATTTAGCTACATTATCGTTGTTAAGTGATAATAGAAATTTAAAATATGAAGATTTTCCGGAATTAGAAGAATATAGAAGATTTTATTTTTTAAAATGTGGATTCAAAAAAATAGGATATGGATTAAAGGCGGGACACAAAATAATGATGTTTATTTGTTTTTTCTCACCGCGATTTACTATTCAAATTTACAGATTCGTTCACTTGTATAGGCTGCATTGCAAAAAATTGTCGAGAAAAATGGATAATAATTGATTATAAGTAGTATTATGCAGAGAATATATGTAAGTGCTTAAAAAGTATAATATGCTCAAGAGTCAACTGATCTAAAAAAGGAAATTAATGTTTTTGTTAATATGTAAGATTACTTTGACTACAAATAGAATTTTTACTCGAATCAAAGTACAGGAAGGAGGGGCAATCAATAAGTATTGTCTAAATTATATATGAAAAAAATTGCTATCATTACTGTTTGTGATGCGTTAAATTTTGGAACGCATCTGCAGATTTATGCATTAAATCAAATATTAATACAACGTTATCAAGCAGATGTAAAGGTTATTACGAACAGCCATCCTCCACTAAAGGAAAGATTTATATTTGCAAGGTGCAGAAATCCAATAAAGCTGTTAAGAAAAATCAGAACGATGTTTAAACTAAATACATTTTATAAGAAATTGAAAATGGGAGATATCAATTTTCATTATGATGTGGCGATTGTAGGAAGTGATGAATTATGGAATACCAAGAATGAAAAATTAGTTCATGATGGTTTGTTTGTTTGCAAGAATGTAGATGCTGAGGTTTATGCTACATACGCAGTTAGTTGCAATGGAGTTACACATGATGAATTTGAAGAGATATACGGTAATAATCCGTTAAACCAATTTGATTATATTTCCGTTAGGGATACTAGTACAGAATTATTAGTCCGAAGCTTTCAGAGAGAATGTTTAAAGCAACTGGATCCTACTTTTTTGTTGGATTTTTCCCCAATTATAAATAGTAAAAGGAGAGATATTCTGCTGGTATATGGATATTGGTTTACGGATGAAGAAATCAATGATATTTGCAGCTTTGCATCTAGGAAAAATGTAAAAACAGTTTCAATTGGAATGGATTGTAAATGGTGTGATGAATATGTGGTTTGCGATCCTATTGAGTTTGTTGAATATATAGAAAGTGCTGCATATTTTGTCACTTCAACTTTTCATGGTTGTGCTATTGCAATCCAGAGGAATACAAATTTTGTTGCTTATATTAGGGATAATCAAAAGGTTTTTGATTTGCTTGATGAATTTAAATTACTAAATCGAGATGTTTCAAAACATACCTTAGAGAAAACCTTTGAAGAAGAGATTGATTTTAGCTCCATTAATCATGAAATTATGGAAAAGAAACAACAAGGTTTTGTCTATTTGGATATGGTAATGGAAAGAGGAAGGATAAAAAGAAATGAAGGATAAGCAGGTCTGGAAAAATATGTTTTTTAGTATAGTATCGTTTTTGGTTACCTATACAATTAACTTTTTTCTAACACCATATATATCAGAAAACCTGCCGGGAACTTATGGTTATGTAAAGCTTTCTAATGATATTGTATCTTATGCGCAATTGATTACATTGGCTTTAAATTCTATGGCGGGAAGATTTATTTCGATTGAATTTAACCAAGGAAATATAAAAAAAGCAAAAGCGTATTTCTCATCTGTTTTATGGGCGAATTTAGGAATGGTTTTTTTGCTTTTCGTTCCTGCCAGTATTGTTATACTCAAGCTGGATGCTATTTTTAACATAGATACTTTGTTGGTAAGTGATGTCAAATTTCTATTTGTTTGTACCTTTGCTTCTTTTTTTGTGGGTATTATTTTTTCTGTTTATTCGTTGGCAACTTTTATAAAAAATCGGTTGGATTACGAGTATGAAATTAATATGTTTGTTTCGTTAATCCGATTAGCTTTGCTTGTTGTACTTTTTGGTTTTTTTTGTAAAAAGGTATATTTTGTCGGACTGACAGCGTTAATAGTTACAACGGTGAAAGCTATTTTGCAATATGTAATCAAGAAAAAACTGTTACCTGAATTAAAGGTTGATTATAAAATGGTTGATATTAAGCTGGTTGTTCAGTTGGTATCAACAGGGATTTGGAATACGATTCAAGGATTAGGACAAATATTACTGGATGGATTGGATACCCTTATATCGAATATTTTGATCAATCCTGTTGCCATGAATAATATCTCCTTTGCCAAAACGATGCCCGGAATTATTGCCTCATTATTAAACACTATGGCAGGTGTTTTTTCACCTAAATATACGATTTTATATGCACAAGGCGAAGAAGAAGAGCTTAAACGGAGTACAAAGCAGACAATGTTATTCTTGTCACTGGTAATTAGTATACCTGTAGGGATTATCATTGCGGTGGGCAGAGAATTTTATTCTCTCTGGATTCCGGGTGAGAATATTTCCGAAATATATTTGTTAAGTACCTTATCCAGTCTTGTGTATGTGGTATCCACGCCAATGAATGCAGTATATAATTTATTTACTGTAAAAAACAGGGTCAGGTATCTGGCGGTGGTTACGCTTGGTTCCGGTGTTGTAAGTACCATTTCAGTTTTGGTACTGATACGATACACCGGGTTAGGAGTCTATGCTGTTGCAGGGTGTAGTGCGGGGATAGGAATAATTAGAAATATTTTTCTGGTTGCACCATATGCAGCCAATATGATGGGGTATTCCCGTTATACCTTCCATCCGGAAATATTAAAATCTGTATTATCAGTTGTGTTTGTCTCTATTATTGCCATTTTGACTAAAAATATAATCCGAATTAATACATGGTTTTCCTTTATTGTAGCCTGTTTGATTATAGCCGGTTTAAGTCTAATAGTT
>JAIDHZ010000409.1 GCA_029052995.1 Lachnospiraceae bacterium
ATTCCAACTAGCCAGAAAGCATAATATGGAATATTTATATATAACTTGTAATCCGGACAATTATGCATCCAAAAAGACCTGTAAATTTGCTGGTGGTAACTTGTTAGAAATAGCGGTACTTCCGGAAGGGAATGATATGCGTGACAGAGGTGAGTTTGAAAAATGCATATATGAATTTACTTTGTAAAAGTAAATAAGTTCCCATTTGAGACTTTCATATTTTGTACTATTGTTTTGATATTTTTAAAGAGAATAACCAGTTATTTGGATAAAGCCTTGCATATTCAAGCGGACTGTCTATTGCCATAGCATTTAGCACATGATCCGTCCACGCTGTAGTTTTCAATCTTTCTTCTGCCTTATTACAATCAATCCGTAATATGTAGCCATCAAATGTAGTAATATTAATACTGTTGTGGTACATATTGTACCATGCGTATAGTAATTTCATTTTTATCTGTTCTTTCATGATTTTTACAAGCATATCAAATCAGTTCCCACACCGTAATTGTTTGTGTTATAATGTGTTGTAGATTTTCCTTTCTCTTATTAGGGGTAATAACAACAGGGTAGAGGAAATAACATAAGGGAAAGTTTATCTTGTACAAATTTAGCATTTTCAATGGTTAGAGTAATTCACGATAACAAAATATAACAGATATTAAATAACTTAGATTTTGTAAAAACCCAATCGGAAATTTGACGATTTGGAGCAGATTGCTTTTGGAGGACAGACTATGAAACGGACATTACGATATATGAATGAAAAATCAGATAAGTTTTGGCGTATAGAAACCGAAGGTTGTGAATTAGTAATTAATTGGGGCAAAACCGGCGCAACAGGGCGTTATGAGATTAAAGAATTTGATACAGAAGATGAGTGTGAGAAACAAGCATCTAAGCTTGTGATGTCTAAAGTAAAAAAAGGTTATACTGATATGCAGGAGTTTGATGAAATGCAGCACTTATACTTTGATACAGACGAATACGGCTTACATCCCCTGACCAGTCACCCCATTTTCCGCACTTGTTTTTCTGATAATTTATACTATGACTGTGGTGATGAAGAAGCGCCTTTTGGCAGTGATGAAGGGAATGACACATTACACGTTTTGGAGGAAGTTATACGCAAACAGCACAAAATGTGTCTTGCTGATTTTCCTCAATTTTTAATCGAAAAAGAGTGGGGGTTAACATACCTTCCCCCTAAATCAGAGCAGACAGATGACGAATTGAAAATACAAGCGGCAAAAACTTATGATGGATTGCCTGGAGATCAGGAACTTTTGCAAACCGACCAAGTTATCCTTGCGACTGCATTAGGGCAGATTAAAATAATGGGGAAACTGGATAAAGCATTACAAAAACTGGCT
>JAIDHZ010000041.1 GCA_029052995.1 Lachnospiraceae bacterium
CATCCAGATAGAACAGATAAATCATAAAACATTGAACCAAATATAAAATCATATAACCGACAGACATCACCGGATATATTGTTAAAACCATTCCTTCGATTCCAAGCTTTGGTAAAACCACCAATGCTACAATGAACACAACAATATTAATAATAACCTGGATCTGAATAATATAAATGGTTTCCCTGCGAAGGGTTTCTATCATTTTTTCTTTCGCCCTTATGATATCTTTTCCTCCAGCACCGATAATAGATTCACAGTATGTCTTGTATGCAGTATGGAATTTTGTCTCTACATTTACCACAAAAATCACAAGAATCGAGATATTACTTAACATCGCAAGGTATGTCGCCATATCATAGCTCGGATCTGAAATAAAAACATCTGCCACGATAATTCGGTGGTCTGAACAAAACCAGAATACAAAATTGTGAATATAAAGTCCCCATATATAAAAAACATTTGCCATAATCAGCCATACGTCTTTTTTAATATACAAAAATAATTCTTTAAAATTATTGCTGTGATGCCTGAAGTTCTTTTTAATAAAAACCAGTAACAACGTGGCAATTAAAATAAAAGCGACTGTCAGACCCAACAGGATGCCATTTACAATTTTTACATCAAACAAATATACACTCGCAACTACCACTAAAATACCAACAGCAAGACTTGCCAGAAAACTATAGGTAATTTTCCCGTATTCCTTTAATACGGTAATAAATGTCATATAATAAAACGTAAAAGAAAGCCCTGCAAAAAACAAATAGGATATAAATACATAATACAAAGGCAGCCTGCCAATGGTATACATTGCATACCCAAAGGGAATTCCTAAAATTGCTACACTGATACCAATTAAAAGCCCTCCGGTTTCTACAGATGTAAATATCGTAGTATATTCCTCTTCATATATCTTATCTGCCATATATCTTGACAAAATGATATTAATGGGAGATGCCAGAATTAACGAAAATATAAATACATATAAAATAGTAGAAGACAATACTTCCTTCTCCTGATATACCATTTCAATATAAGGCGGCAGCATATACATAATATTTAACGCAATAACTACAATAATGGTGGGACCAATCGTAACTGCTGTTGCATGAAGCCCTCCAAGCAGCGTACTGAATACACTCTCTTTTTTAAATAACTTCTTTAGTTCAAAGCCAATTCCTGCCATATTTCTCTCTACCTTCTATCTTTGTATTGTTCATATAGTTCACGATATGTCTTAATGACCATTTCGTTCTGATAAAATGCTTTTACCCGACGCTTTCCGGTATAGCCCATCTCCTTGCGCAAGGATTCATCCTCCGCCAGTGTTATAATGGCTTTTGCAATCTTATCAATATTCATGACCGGAACAATAATTCCGCTTTTTCCCAGTCTGTCTTCATCTCCCCCATACAACAATTCTTTACATCCGCCTACATCCGTTGCGATACATGGTTTCGAAGCCGCCATGGCTTCCAGAATGGATAACGGCTGTCCTTCTGAAATACTTGTCAAAATAGTCATGTCCATTTTCCCAAGATACTCTTTTACATTTACCCTTCCGGTAAACTCAATATTATTTATCTGAAAATTACTGATAAATTCCTGGCATTCTTCATAATATTCCGGATTCTCATCTGTAGGCCCCATAATGTATAATTTCAGATTTGGCACTTTTGCCTGGGCTAAAGCAAAGGCATTAATCATGGTTTTTACATCTTTGATTGGAACAACACGAAGCACTGCTCCCACATTTATATTAGTATCCCCTTCTTCCTTTCCCGGAATATCCTCAAATTGTTCCACATATACTCCATTGGAAATCACCCTTGTTTTCTCCATGGGACAGCCCAATTCCAACTGGATTTTCCTCGATGCCTGAAACAGGGAAATTACCTGTGATGCACAATTATATATACAATCCGATAACATATAAAAATAATTAATCCATAAATCCTTAAATATCCCCTGTGTCCAGTCTACCTTAATAATCTCCTCTTCTCTTTCTCTCGTATAGATACCATGTTCTGTTAAAATCACCGGTCTATTGTATAAATAATATCCTTTACAGGCCAGTATTCCTGCATACCCGGTTGATACAGCATGATAACAGTCAGCTTCTGCTACCGGAACCTTTAAAATAGTAAATAATGGAAGATACAATGAACGTACACTCCATAAAAAATCCGTGAATACACATTGTGGATATTTTTGAATATAAAAATCCTGAACAACCTCAAAAAAATCCTCTCCCATTAATATATCATTTACAGAGATATCCGGGTTGTCAAAAAACTGAAATATCCCCTTCCAATCTACACTATCTCCAAACAACAGCCGCCGAAAACATTCTTTTTGCTTGTTATTCATTTTTGTTTTTTTTCGGACGAAATTAACCACATCATTATCATTTAGAT
>JAIDHZ010000042.1 GCA_029052995.1 Lachnospiraceae bacterium
CTTATCGCCTTCACTTCCTTTTTCAAGCACTTTGATAGCAATATCGTATGTTGCTTCTGCATTATTTTCAGTGTAGCGAATGGTCAGTTTTTTATCCCCAGCAGTTCCCATATCCAATTCTTCTGCATTTGAAGTACAATCCGAAAAAGCAATTGGTTTGGTTGTATCATCAGAGTATATCGCTGTAACGGATATGTCACTTAAATTTAACTCTTCACCTGCATTATATACTGTCTGCTTCTTTTCTGCATTTATGGATGAAAGCTTAACACTTTCTGGTTCTTTCTTTACTGTAAGCGTACATGATGCAGTTTTATTGCCATCTTCGGTTTCAACTGTGATGACCGCTGTTCCATGTGCTTTTGCCGTAACAAGACCTGTTTCATCTACAGCCGCAATATTTCCATCACTGCTGCTCCATGTAACATTCTTATTTGCTACATTATCAGGAGATACTTTCGCTGTCAGTTGTAATGTATCTCCAATGCTTAATTCGGCAGATATTTTGTTTAATGATACTTTTGTGACATTTTTATCTACAACATTAAATGTAACACACTTTATAACTCCTGTTGATAATTCCAAAAGATAAATGCTCTCCCTTCCCGAATTCATCGCATAAAATACAATATTACTATTATCTTTTTGTTTCCTTATCACCTCTTCGTCCTCGTTGTAATAACAATTATAGCACGCCATATCCGATCCTATCATTTTTCCTATAGCAAATCCGTCTATATTTTCTCCAACACTAATTTCTATTTCAGTCGTTTTCCATACAGGAACTTTAAATATAGGTGTGTACAAATATCCATTATTTTGCCCGTCGCTTGCAACCACCTGAATTGAACAATATTCACCTGTTTGATCCATATTTAAATCTGCCAATTTTAACGTAACATCACCTGAAAAAACTTTTTCATTTACATCAACAGATGTAGTTTTGTTTCTCAACTGATATATAGAAGGCTCAATTAAATCATTAAATCCAAGTAATGTACGAAAAGATATATCATCAATAATCTTATCATCACTAGCCTCAACATGCACAATAATCTCATCATCTGTCATGTTGACTATTTCTGCCTTCTTCACAACAGGCTCAATTGAATCTTCGCAACAATAAACATCACCCACACTTACCGAAGACTGATTGCCACTTGCATCATATGCATATATATGTGTTATATAATTTCCCTCTTCCTTTGCATCCTTAAATGTAAAAGTCGCTTTATTGCCATTTGTAACACCATCATACCATGTACATCCATCAGAAGTACCTGATGCTTTCCAAGTTGGAAATTTTACATTTGTCACCCCAACATTATCTTCAACTGTACAGTAAACTGTATATCCTTTGGAATTCTTACCTTGCACAAAAACCTGTGAGATTGTAGGTGGTGTTTTATCAACATAAGCTTCCGTGGTCGTTGCAACATAATTTCCCGCCGCATCCCATGCATAAATATGCGTAATATAATCTCCCTCTAATGTTGCATCCGAAAATGTAAAGGTAACTGTGTTTCCATCTATAACACCATCATACCATGTGCACCCTTCGGAAGTACCTGATGCCTTCCATGTCGGAAACTGTACTTTGGTTACTCCTATATTATCTGTAACCTTACACTTTACAGTATATCCATTTGCTGTGTGCTCTGTTATTTGAACATCGGAAATTACTGGAGATGTTGTGTCATTAAAATATGCTGAATGATGATATCCCGCTTTAACACCATACGAAGCCCATCCATTTGCAGATTGATAAGTTATCAAGTCTCCTGATATCTTATATCTAGTATCACTAACACATACTTTGCCACCCATGTTGCCCTCTGCCGTATACAATGAATTTCCACTTCTGCCTAATACAGCAAAATAATGATCACCGGTATATATAATATCTCCTTCTCTTATCTCTGAAACAGAAGAGAAATAAGTCGCACCATCCATATAACTATTATGTCCATATACATATTTAGCAAAATCACAAACATAGGCACAACAACCACTTGAGGACCAACCACTTAATTTAGGTCTTTGTGAATCTCCCCATGTAATTCCATTTTTCCATCTTGCATCATTAACGAAATCTTGCCCTGTTGCAGCATTTACTTTTATGTTCTGACATAATAATAACACTGTTACAATCATTATAAATGACAGAAAATTTGGTATAAATAACATCTCTTTCCATTTCTTTTTCATCTTATTCATTTTCATTCCTCTCGTATAAAAAGTTTGTAAGCATAATTCAATCACAAACTTATTTTTTATTGGTATAGTGGTAATAATCGTTATCTATGAAACTTCTTTCCTTCCCATTACCATCCATACAGTCAACAGTTACAATTATATTCTAATATAAATTTCCCCCTTTCATATTTTCCATTATTTCCCTTGGAAATAACTAACAGCTCCATTATAAATCTCTTTTAGCTAATTTTCAAGACAAAATAATAACTATAAGCTAATTTTGAAAGGAGCTGATTGTATGAATAAAGGAACTTTGGGAAACAGCATAAGAAATGCAAGAATTAAAATGGGGTTAAGTCAGGAACAACTGGCTGAGCAGGTTGGCATTACACCTACTCATGTCAAGCATTTGGAATCAGAACACCGATTACCCTCTACCCCTGTATTATTTAAAATTGTGACACTATTAAATATTTCATTAGACAGTATACTTTTTCCTATGAATGATGAGATTTCAGATATCTATAATGAACTGGAAATTCTGACAAAAAAATGTTCAAAAAAACAGATTCAATTTCTGATTGATGTAGTACAATCCATGAATGCTAACCTGTAAAATAATCCCTGCCACTTTATTTGTCCTGCTTAATTTAAGCAAAGAGCTTTTGGATTTTCTTTTGCAAGTCAATAACCCCGCTGCAAGCAGCGGGGTATTGTCTATCATGGCATTCGTCAAATGAATATGCAAGCACATCCCTTGACTCATTGCACGCAGGAATAAAAGGACTGCAGCACTAAAAATTTTTCAATGATTAATGCTGCAGTCATCAAATCCATATGCAGACAAAACTAATGCCATATTATAATTAAAGGTTCGAATACCCCATAAGCGCCGTATCCACTGCCCTGGCAGCCTCCCTGCCTTCTCGGATTGCCCAGACCACAAGGGATTGGCCTCTCCTCATATCTCCTGCTGTAAAGACCCCCGGCACATTGGTTGCATATTTCCCATCTTCTGTCTTTACATTTGTACGCTCATTCAGCTCCACACCAAAAGCCTTTGCCACATAGTCCTGGGCTCCCAGAAAACCTGCTGCAATCAGTACAATATCGCAGGGTACTTCATATTCACTGCCCTCAATTTGAGACATGTTCATCCGTCCGGACTTTTCGTCTTTCTTCCATGCAAGCTTTACGCATTTTGCACCCTTTACGTTTCCTTCTTTATCCTTTATAAACTCCTTTACCGTGGTCTCATAAATCCGTGGATCCTGTCCAAATACTGCGATGGCCTCCTCCTGACCATAATCAGTCTTTAAAACCTTCGGCCATTCCGGCCATGGATTGTCATTCGCCCGGCAAACCGGAGGCTTTGGCATCATCTCAAGCTGCACCACACTCTTTGCTCCCTGACGGATGGAGGTTCCCACACAATCATTACCGGTATCTCCACCTCCGATAACAAGCACATTTTTACCCTTTGCACTTACACATTTCCTATCCTTAAATTTTGAGTCAAGCAAACTTCTTGTTGTGGTTTTTAAGAAATCCACCGCAAAATAGATTCCCTTTGCATCCCTGCCCTTTGCCTTGATATCCCTTGGATTAGATGCACCGCAGGCAAGCACCACGCTGTCATACTCCTTTAAAAGGGTATCAGCCTTCACTGCTTTTTCATCCTCCACAGCAAGATATTCAGCCATCACATCCTCTTTGGCTACCATCGGATGCATTGCTGCCTTAGTGGCACCCACATTTGCACCTGTAACAAATGTTACGCCCTCTTCCTTCATGACCTCAATTTTTCTTTCTATCACATTCTTTTCCAGCTTCATGTTCGGAATGCCATACATCAAAAGCCCGCCTAAACGGTCACTCCTCTCATATACCGTTACCAAATGTCCACGCTTATTCAGCTGGTCTGCCGCCGCAAGACCGGCAGGACCGGAACCGATAACCGCAATCTTTTTCCCAGTACGTACACTTGGAGCCTTTGGCTTTGCAATTCCATTTTCATAAGCCGCTTCTATAATGCTTCTCTCATTTTCTTTATTAGAAACCGGTGAACCGTTCAAGTTACAGGTGCAGGCAGCTTCACATGGTGCCGGACAAACCCTTGAGGTAAACTCCGGGAAATTATTTGTCTTTTTAAGACGCTCAAATGCTTCCTCCCAGTTACCATGGTAAATCAAATCATTCCACTCCGGAATCAGGTTGTTAAGCGGGCATCCGCTGGCCATCCCCCCAATCAGCATACCTGACTGGCAGAATGGCACTCCGCACTCCATACATCGTGCAGCCTGTGTCCGCTGTTTTTCCTTTGAAAGGGGTACATGGAACTCGTTAAAATTCTTAATACGCTCCTTGGGTTCTATCTCCAAGCTGTTTTCTCTGTCATATTCTAAAAATCCTGTACTCTTACCCACTATTTTTTCTCCTTTCCATATATTCAATCATTTCTTCATGGCAAAAAATGCCTCTATCTGTGCCTGTTCTGAACTAAGACCCTTCTCTTCCATCTGGATGATAAGATTCATCATTTTTTTGTAATCATGTGGAATAATCTTCTTAAACTTAGTCAGATATTCCTCAAAATTATCCAGAATCTTCTTGCCAATCTCAGAATTGGTATAGTTAACATGATCATTAATCATTGTTTTAAGCTCTAAAACATCATATTTATCAGTTACCTGTTCAATGGAAACCATTTCCTTATTAAGCTTCATATAAAGGTCGCTTTCCATATCTAATACATAAGCGACACCACCGCTCATTCCGGCAGCAAAATTCTTTCCTGTATCTCCAAGGATTACAACCCTTCCTCCTGTCATATACTCACAGCCATGGTCACCAACACCCTCACAGACTGCAGTGGCACCGGAATTACGTACAGCAAAACGTTCTCCTGCTATACCGTTAATATAGGCAGCTCCGGATGTTGCACCATAAAGTGCAACGTTACCAATCAAAATATTCTCTTCATGCTTGAATTTTACTGTTCTTGGCGGATATACAATTAACTTACCGCCGGAAAGCCCTTTTCCAAAGTAATCATTACTATCACCAACTAATTCAAGTGTAAGTCCCTTCGGAATAAATGCGCCAAAGCTTTGCCCCCCGGAACCATTACATTTCACAGTAAATGTATCATCTGCCAGGCTGTCATAATATTTCTTTGTAATCTCAGAGCCCAAAATTGTACCGACAGAGCGGTCTGTATTTTTAACATCAATCTCTATACTCTTCTTTTGTCCTTTATCAATAGCAGCCTTAAATGTCTTTAGCAGAATCTTTTCATCTATGGTATTCGAAAGTTCAAAATCATATACATTCTTATTATTATAAGTGATATGGTTCTGAGGGCTGTCAACAAATGGATTTTCAAGAATTGCACTTAAATCAATCCTATGGTTTGCAGCCTCTGGTCCTGCCTTCAACAAGTCAGTACGTCCAACTAATTCGTCCACTGTACGTACACCTAGCTTTGCCATGTATTCACGAAGCTCTTCTGCAACAAACAGCATGAAATTCACAACATATTCCGGCTTACCTTTAAATCGTTTGCGCAGTTCAGGATTCTGTGTTGCAACGCCTACCGGACAGGTATCTAAATTGCATACCCGCATCATAACACAACCCATGGTTACCAACGGAGCTGTTGCGAAACCGAATTCCTCTGCTCCAAGCATCGCAGCAATCGCCACATCACGTCCGGTCATTAATTTACCATCTGTTTCAAGAATTACCTTATTACGTAAATCATTCATAATCAAGGTCTGGTGTGTTTCTGCAAGCCCCAGCTCCCATGGAAGTCCCGCATTATATATGGAGTTTCCTGGCGCTGCGCCTGTACCTCCATCGTACCCGGATACCAGAATAACCTGTGCGCCCGCTTTCGCAACACCGGCAGCAACCGTACCAATCCCCGCCTCAGATACCAGCTTAACCGAAATTCTGGCATCTCTGTTGGCATTTTTACAGTCATAAATCAGCTGTGCCAAATCCTCAATTGAATAGATATCATGATGTGGCGGAGGAGAGATTAAGCCGACACCAGGAGTTGAATGCCTGGTCTTTGCAATCCACGGGTATACCTTACCACCCGGTAAATGACCTCCCTCTCCGGGTTTCGCCCCCTGTGCCATTTTTATCTGGATTTCCTTTGCGCTTGTCAGATATTTGCTGGTTACACCAAAACGTCCGGATGCCACCTGTTTAATCGCAGAACAGCGGTTTTTGCCATCTGCCCCTATTATCAAACGTTCGAGGTCTTCACCACCCTCACCGGAATTTGACTTACCGCCAAGCATATTCATGGCAATTGCAAGAGTTTCATGTGCCTCCTTTGAAATGGAGCCATAAGACATGGCACCGGTCTTAAATCTCTTTACAATAGAATCTGCCGATTCCACTTCCTCAATCGGCACACCCTTTTCCGGATAATTAAACTCCATCAGCCCACGGAGGTTAACGGCATCCATTTCCTCATTTATCAACCTAGAATACTTCTTAAACATTGTATAATCGCCGACTCTTGTTGCCTGCTGTAATAAATGTATTGTCTGCGGATTATAAAGATGTTCTTCCTTACCGCTTCTAAATTTATGGCTTCCGCTGGACTCCAGGGCAAGGTTCATATCAAGTCCCAATGGATCAAAGGCCCGTGAATGCAGCTCATCCACCTGATTTTCAATATCTTTTAAGCTGATACCCTCAATACGGCTTACTGTATTGGTAAAATAGCGGTCAACTACTGCTTTATTTATACCAATAGCTTCAAATATCTGTGATCCCTGGTAAGACTGCACTGTAGAAATCCCCATCTTAGAAGCAATCTTCGTAATCCCGTGAATAATCGCAGAATTGTAATCGTTTACTGCTGCATAATAATCCTTATCTAAACGATTGGTCTCAATAAGCTCATGTATGGATTCCTGTGCAAGGTATGGATTAACTGCGGAAGCTCCATAACCCAGTAATGTTGCAAAATGATGCACACATCTTGGCTCCGCACTTTCCAAAATCAAAGCCACTGATGTTTTTTTCTTAGTTCTAACCAAATGCTGTGACATAGCAGATACTGCAAGCAGTGCAGGGATAGCCACATGGTTTTCATCAACACCACGGTCTGTCATAATAAGAATATTTACCCCATCCCTATACAGACGGTCAGCCTCCACAAACAAGCGGTCAATCGCCTTTTCTAAGGATGTATTCTTATAATAGGTAATAGGAATCTCCCCAACCTTCAGACCTTCCACGTTCATATTTCGGATTTTTAACAAATCAAGGCTTGTCAAAATCGGGTCAAAAATCTTAAGAACCCGGCAATTTTCCGGTTTTTCTTCTAAAATATTACCACATGTCCCAAGATATACCGATGTAGACGTTACAACCTCCTCACGAATCGCATCAATAGGCGGATTAGTTACCTGGGCAAACAGCTGCTTAAAATAATTGTAAAGCGGCTGCTTTTTATCTGACAATGCTGCGAGAGGAGAATCCGTTCCCATTGCCTGAATGGCTTCCGAACCATTTTGGGCCATCGGCAATATCGTGTTCAAATCCTCATAAGTATAACCAAAGGCACGCTGTAATTTGGTACGCTCTTCCTTAGAATGCTCTTTTACTTTCTTATTCGGTATTGGAAGATTCTTCAAATATACTATGTTAGAGTCAAGCCATTCACCATATGGTTTTGCGCCGGCATACTGTTCCTTCAGTACATCATCAGAGATTAACTCTCCCTTTACTGTATCTACCAATAACATCTTTCCCGGATGCAGACGTTCCTTCACGACAATGTGACCAGGGTCAATATCCAGCACCCCTACCTCTGAAGAAAGTATTAAATTATCGTCATCTGTAATCATATAACGTGAGGGCCGCAGACCATTACGGTCAAGTACAGCGCCCATGATATCCCCATCTGTGAAAAGAATTGAAGCCGGACCATCCCATGGCTCCATCATTGTTGCATAATACTGATAGAAATCCTTTTTCTTCTGGCTCATGTAGCGGTTATTCTCCCATGGCTCCGGAATTGTAATCATAACCGCTAACGGCAGAGGCATGCCGCTCATCATCAGGAATTCCAATGTATTATCTAATCTTGCTGAATCAGAACCATTAGGATCTACTACAGGTGTCAATTTATGCATTTCCCCCTTAAAATGTCCTGATTCCATGGATTCTTCCCTTGCATGCATCTTATCTGCATTACCGCGAATCGTATTAATCTCGCCATTGTGTACCAGATAACGATAGGGATGCGCACGCAGCCAGCTTGGCGTTGTATTTGTTGAAAAACGCGAATGTACCAGCGCAATGGCAGACTCATATTCCTCATTATGTAAATCCTCAAAAAACATGCGAAGCTCATCCACTAAAAACATGCCTTTATATACAATGGTTCTTGAGGACAATGACACTACATAAGAGTTGTCATTAGACTGCTCAAACACACGTCTTACAATGTAAAGCTTCCTGTCAAAATCCAGTCCCCTATCCACATCCTCCGGTCGTTTGATAAATGCCTGCATAATACAGGGCATAACATCTACAGCCTTTTTACCCAGAATTTCAGGCTTTGTTGGAACTTCCCTCCAACAAAGGAATTCCATGCCTTCCTTTTCTACAATTACCTCAAACATCTTCTTTGCCTGATTACGTTTTAATTCATCCTGAGGGAAGAAAAACATACCAATTCCATAATCTCTCTCAGCTCCTAGGGAAACCCCCAGCGGTTCTACAGCTTTTTGAAAGAAATTATGGGAAATCTGTAACAAAATACCGACACCATCTCCGGTTTTTCCCTCTGCATCCTTACCTGCTCTATGCTCCAGCTTTTCTACAATCTGTAATGCATTGGTTACCGTTGCATGACTCTTCTTTCCCTTAATGTTCACCACAGCACCAATACCACAATTGTCATGTTCAAATTCGGAATTATAAAGACCTATCTTCCGCTTTGTTGATTCATCAAAATGTTGCTTCATGACTTTCTTCCTTTCTTATATTGTCATAATATAAATA
>JAIDHZ010000043.1 GCA_029052995.1 Lachnospiraceae bacterium
CATACGATGTCAGCCTCGGTCTCGCTGGCGCGGAGATTTTTATAAGAGAGAGGCCATAGCCAAAATAACCGCCAGCATTAAAAGACAGCGCACTGCCAGAAACTGTTTCTTTTTAGATGAGTTTACCTGACGTACGTAAATTATCCATTCAGCAATTAAAAGCAGTATTGTAAGCAGCAAAATCAGATTGCGGATTGCCCTTCCACCTGTCCGTTTATTGCCTTTTGTACCCTCTATGGCAATCCCGCTTACAGGTTCCACATCAGATTCTTCCGTCACGGGGAAATTCGTAATCTCGGCATGCTCTTTGCCCGTTCCAACTAAAACATCACAAAGCTGGGACATAAAAATAGGAAATTCTGCCTGCAGTGCAAGGTCAGTACTGTGAATATCAAAACCTAAAACCGCTACGGGTCTTTCTTTAACACCGTAATAGCCTGCCACATTCCCTTCGCTGTCCCTGACAACTGCCCTTGCCCAATCCGGAAGATTATAAGTATAAGTTTCAGTAATACCAAAAGAATAGTCCTCAATATATTGGGTAACGGGACTTTCCTCAAAGGACAATACAGCATTTTTAACCTGTCCGGACTTTTCCATATAGCTTTGTCCATCAAAGTCTTTATCATAATTCAGAAACAACAGTCCTGCATGTTCGCCTATCCTGCCGCTCAAACCCTCTTCCCCATCCCCGGGAAGCTCTATCCCGTCAAACACGTATAAATCATAGACCTCCCCTGTTTGGTTTAACACATTTATATCATCTGATTTGTAAACCGTCACAGATTCATCCAGCGAAAGTGCCTTTTCCAAAAAAACATTCCCGTTAGACAGCAGCAAAATCTTTTTGTCTACAGCAGACACTACCTCTATGCTTTGGCTGTTGTCAGCATTAAGGGCATCATTTTCACTTAATTCTGCCCTTAAAATTGCACTCCCGTCAGCCGCAATATTTTGTGGTGTAAAATATACCGTCTCGCTTTCTCCTGCCTTTACAGTCACCGTCTGCACATCCACAATCTGCCGGTTAAGATAAAGGCTTATATCCTGCGTAATATCTTTTTCCCCATAGTTTGTAACCTTACAAAGTGCCTCTGTCCCCTCCTCATCCACGGAATAGTTTACATAATCCAGCGAACAGTTTTCTCCCCTTGAATAGACATCCTTCACGATTAAAGCTGCATTTTTATTGTTCTTTTTAAGCTCACTGCTTTCAAAATCCGTATCGGTATAACAGATAATCTGCACATTTTCCATATCTGCAATCAGAGAATTGACTATGCCCGCAGCCAAATTGAGGTTTCCTGCCTCCATACCGGTTTCAAGGTCTGACAGCCGGCTTTTCAATGTTGCCTTGTCTGTACCCTGATAAACCACCGCTGCCTCGCTTCCGCAGGAAACAAGCGTTACATTTGCCCCTTCACTCATGGCATCAACCTGCTTCTTTGCCTCTTTTATGCTGTGGGTTAACCTTGTATCCTTATCATCATAGCGGTACTCCATGCTGGCGCTTGTATCCACTACCAAAACAACATTTTCCTTTATAAATCCACCTTTATTCAACACTGGCGCCATAAGTGCGAATATCAGAAACAGCATTGCAAGAATCTGCATATACATCAAAATATTCTGTTTTAATTTTTCAAACGGGGTCTTAGCCTCTATGTTTTTATAAATTTCCTGCCATAGCAAAGTAGAGGAAAAAGGCTGGTCCTGCGCCTTTTGTTTTAATAAATACAGCAGGACAATGAGTGGTATAAGTATTAAGAAAAAAAGGGGCCATAGATTTTGTACAGTCATAATATTTCTCCATTCCTTCACTAACAGTGAACGGATATTAATAAAGTCTAATTCAGTAAATAGTGGCACATTACCGGAGAATTCTCCGAAATTCTCCATGCAGCATGGCATGCAGCAAAGATTCGTCCGACCGGATAAAAATGCAGCCTGCTCCATATTTATGTGCCAGATTTTCAAGATTTTCCTGCATATTCTGCA
Source organism: Lachnospiraceae bacterium (assembly GCA_029052995.1). Taxonomy (GTDB): domain Bacteria; phylum Bacillota; class Clostridia; order Lachnospirales; family Lachnospiraceae; genus CAG-590. The sequence continues at coordinate 1,999 of JAIDHZ010000043.1, forward strand.
GCGTTTCTTTGTATTTTTTAATGACAGCATTGGACATGGTAATCTTGATACGGCTGTCATTTTCCATATCTAAAATGTTAAGCGTCCCCTCATAATCCACTTCTGTCTCCTCCCTTGCCAGAACCTGAATCAGCACAACGACCTGTTTTTTGAAGGTAAGATACTTTACCGCCTCTTCTATTCCGTTTTCATCAAGGAAATCACTTATAATGATTGATACTCCACCCGTTCTTACGGGTCTTGACAAAATGGTTTTTGAAAGATTGGTTGCACCGTCAAATGTCATATTCTCAAGAACTGATAAAATATGAGGAAATGCTGCCGTTCCGGTCACTCCCTTTCCCTGATTTTGCGAATTTTCTTTGAGTTCATTGACATAAACCCTGTCTAAGTTGTTCAGTATAATATAGGAAAGCGCACCTGCAATCTGCAGCGCCATTTTTGACTTTGGTATTTCACCAAATTCCATAGACCTGCTGGTGTCAACAAAAATCTGAAATACGCCTTCCTTTTCCTCCATGAACTGCTTAATATAAAGCTTATCCGTTCTTCCATAGGCATTCCAGTCAATCCTTCTTATATCATCCCCAAGCATATATTCCCTAAAATCAGAAAATTCCACTGAAGTACCTTTTGCGCTGGATTTACGCACTCCGCTCATGCCCTGGCTAAGGCGCATGGAAAGGCTTAACTTTAACGTATTAAGTTTGTCAAAAAAATCCTGGTCAAATACAGTTGCATCCATGGGTTATCCTTTCTACATTTCCATTAAGTGTAAAAGTGTAATTATTTAAGCAATTCGGAAATAACAGTATCCGCATTGATACCTTCTGAAACAGCCTCAAAGTTTAATGCCATGCGGTGTCTCAGGGCAGGATATGCCACAAATTTGATATCCTCAAACGCCACGTTATAGCGTCCCTCCATAAATGCCCTTGCCTTTGCTGTTTTAATAATTGCCTGCGCAGCACGGGGGCTTGCTCCATTTTGTACATATTTTTTTGTAATCTCAGGTGCCGTTTCTGATTCAGGATGCGTTGCCACCACAAGGGAAAGGGCATAATCCATTACTGCATCTGAAATTGGCATATCTCGGATTACATTCCTGATTTTTAAAATATCATCTCCCGTAATCACCGATTCAAGATTTACCTGCTGATTTGTCACCGTAATATCCATAATCTCCTTAAGCTCCTCTTTTGTAGGGAATTCCACTAAAAGCTTAAATAGAAATCTGTCAAGCTGTGCCTCCGGAAGGGGATAGGTTCCCTCATTTTCAATGGGGTTTTGGGTTGCCAACACCATAAATGGTTTCGGAATCTCATAGGTATTTTTCCCCACTGTTACAGTCTTTTCCTGCATAGCCTCGAGCAATGCAGACTGAGTTTTCGGGGTAGCACGATTAATCTCATCTGCCAGTACGATATTGGCAAATACGGGTCCCGGTTCAAACTGAAATACATTATTTCCGTTTTCTTTAATAATCAGATTTGTACCGGTTACGTCTGCCGGCATCAAATCCGGCGTAAACTGTACTCTTGAAAAGCTCGTAGACAGAACTTTTGAAACCGCTTTCACAAGTTCTGTTTTGCCAAGCCCCGGAACACCCTCTAAAAGCACATTTCCGTCTGATAAAATGGCAAGCAGCACCTGCCGTATAATTGAACGCTGTCCGATAATCCCTTTTCCGATTTCTGCCTCACAGGCTTTCACCTGATCTATCATATCCTGTAACTGTTTTTCATCCATATATTTACTCCTCTCCGAAACAAGCTAATTCAGTCCATCAAAATAGTTCTTTATCTTATCCTTAAGCCTTCCCGGATAATTGGAACCGTTAATCTTTTTATAAGCTTTATCCTTATATTTCCCTGAAACCTGTCCGTAATTAACCTTGTCACCACTCCATGTATTGGCCTGATTAGATGTAGATTTTGTACTGCTGTCATTTCCATTTGCTTTTCCGGTCAGATTCCCGTCATTTCCCAGCTCACCACTTGGAACGGTAATATCTTCCCCTGTCTTTTTTGCACCCTCTTTGCCATTCTTACTGCCATAATTCCAACCGTTTCCACTTCCTGCTCCACTTCCCTGTCCGTTTCCTGCGGAATTTCCATTACCGTCTCCACTTCCCTGTCCGTTTCCCTGCTGACTGCCGTTTCCGCTTTGACCCTGATTCGCATTCTGTGCATTCTGCGTCACGCTTTGGTTATTTTTATTGCTTACTGTAGCCTGGCTTGAACCTTGCGTATTATTCGTGTAATTCGAGCTGCTATTCAGGTTATTGTTCGGGTTAGATGAATTGTTTGCATAGACATTGGTATTTTCCTGCATTTTACTCACAGCATTATTCATTGCGCTTTGTGCTGCTGCATAATCCGAATCAGAAAACTGTGAATCCTTATAATTCTCTGCTGCCTGCTTTAACTCCTCATCTCCCAGATTTTCTGCAAGGTCTTTAAGTTTTTTATAAGCCTCCTGCTTTTCCTTTTTGCTGCCCTTGTCCGCTTTTTCCATTGCCTCTCTTGCTGCTTTGGCCAATTCTTTATCCTTGTCTGCTATTCGCTGCTCTGCTTCTTTTGCCGCCTGATTAAGTGTTTCGCTTAATGTTTTATTCCCAGTCTGTTCACTTTTTTGCTCCATTTTCTTTGAGATACGCTCAGATGCTTTTTTCAGTTTTTCCCGGGAATCAGCCTCTGCCAATTCCTTTTTGGCATTTTCCAGCTGTTCTTTTATGTCTGCCATTTCATTTTCCGAAATCTCCCTGTTTTCAGCGATGGCCTTTTCCACCTTTTCTAACTGTGCTATCTCATCCTTTGCCTCTTTCTTCACTGTATGCAGTATGGCAGCCCGCTCCTTTGCCGGTGTATCCTTAATGCTTGCGGCAGCAAATAAAACTGCCAGAACAATGACTAATGACATATAATTCCATGAAATATGCAACGGAAATTCCTTACGTACTACAAAGCTGTCCGCAATTTTGCCAACCTCGTCCTTTAAAAGCTTACTAAAAACATCCTCCCTGCCATTCAGAAAAAAAGCTGTTGATATCTTTTCCTTATAACCTTTTGCATCTGCCCTTAATGCAGCCTCCATCGGAGCCGGTGTCTTCTTAAAACCTAATACAATTCCCGTAATAAATGCCACAATCACAATTACCGTTGCGAGCAAAACGGCATAATAAAATGGAACAAACAAGGAGATAACTGAGGTTATCAATGCTGCAGACAGCCCCATTACCACAAACCGTAATAAATAATCAATTATACTCTGCTCCCGCAGTCTGCCCCTAATCTTATATACAAATTTTTTAATCTTCAAATCCGTTTCTTCCATACGGCTTCCCCCATACATTGCATCTATTTTCTATTGTGTGTAACAGCAATATTCCTTGCCGCAAGCTTCAAGAATCCAAGTGCAATAAGCAGATTCAAAACCACAGAAACCGGAATCCATGCTTTATAAACAGCAGTCAGAATAACCGGCATTTTCCCTGAACTCGCAATTATGTCATATATGCTGTAACTGCTCATAGATCGGAGCATAAAATCCGCAAATGGTGTATATGGATTAAACATCAATATTATGGGTAATGCACCGGGACTATAGCTTATACTATTATTATGAATTGTCTGATAATATGCTTTTATAGAAGTTCCAATTCCAAAAATACTGCTGGTCAGCACAATAATTCCTATGCCAATCACAATTGTAAGCACTGTTGCCGCAATAGACTTCTTTACTACACTGGAACAAAAAATACCAACACTGCCTACATAAGCACCCAGATATAACATCATAACAATCAGTCCCAGCAAAGCTCCCCAGTTCATGCCACCTAACACAAACGCAATCGCCATAACCGGTATGCTTGAAACCATATATATCATAACCAGCATCATGGCAGAACCCAGTTTCCCCAATGCAATGGAAAATGGCTTCACCGGAGTAGTCAGCATAATGTCAAGGGTTTGGCGTTCCCGCTCTCCTGAAATTGAACCTGATGTAATAATAGGCACCACAAGACTCAAAACCCCGCATTCCACACAGCCAAGCACAGGGAACAGGGTAATCAGATCACCAAAATCATAACCATCGATATTAGAATTGGCATTTAATATCATCATTACAAAAATTACAATCAACGTTAAAAATGCATTAAAGCCAAAAATTCCCCATGACATTTTCATATTACGGGAGCCTACCATAAGCTCTTTTTTCAATATGGGGTTAATTTTCATCTTTTTTTTCATCTTCCTGTCCTCCCGTAATCTCCAGAAACAGAGATTCCAAATCCTCTTTTTCACGATAAAAGTGACTGACCAAAATATTATGTTCCAATATATTCTTTAACAAAACCGCTGCTTCTTTATCATCCCCGTCAAATGAAACCAATATCTCATCTTCCGTAAAATTAACTTTTGTTACCCCCGGCTGTTCCTTAAGAATCCTAGAAACATGCTCTTTTGCTTCCTCTTCCTTTTCATAATCCGGTGCAAATGCCCGCATTTTAATCGGTTGAAACCCTTTACTTTTTTGCATTATTTCATCAACCCTGCCGTTGGCAATAAGCCTTCCATGCTCCATAATTCCTATACTGGTACACATTTCAGAAAGCTCAGGCAAAATGTGAGAGCTTATTATAATAGTCTTTCCCATAGATCCAAGATTTTTCAGTACTTCTTTCATCTCAAACCGAGCCCTTGGGTCAAGACCCGAATTAGGTTCATCAAGCACCAGCAAATCCGGATCATGAATCAATGCCCTTGCAACACAAAGCCGCTGCTTCATACCGCGTGAAAGAGTATCAACAAAAGCATCTTTTTTATCCGAAAGATTGACAAGTTCAAGCAGTCCCTCTGAAATCTCATCCACATCTTTTTTTGACATTCCGTACATGGAACCATAAAATTCCATATACTCCATAACCTTCAGATTATCATATACACCGAAAAAATCCGGAACATATCCCACTGCCCGCTTAATATCATCCGGCTGTTTTAATGCATCTATTCCATTTACAAAAACTGAACCCGAAGTTGTCTTTAAAAGTCCGCAGATAATCCGCATAGTGGTAGTCTTTCCCGCTCCGTTAGGACCCACAAAACCAAATACCTCTCCTTTTTCGATATGAAGATTCAAATTTTCCAGCGCAAGGAATTTTCCGTAACGTTTTGTCAAATTCTCAATCTGTAACATTATTCCTCCCCCTTTGCTGCAATTTTAGGCATATAAGTTCCATAGTATTGCGTTGATTCTGCCACAAAACGAAGCATCAACACATTACTCACTAAATATTTTTCCAATTGTGCTCCGCTTATAGTATCAGAATCCGTAAATATCTCTTCATAGGAACCCGTTTCCACATTATATGCATAGACCCTTGCATACTGCTCGCTGCTATCGTCTGACGGTTTTTGATTATATGTCAGATTAACCAGTGATGTGACATCATAATAATTCTCAAATGAATAGGTCATATCCACACTTCCTCCATACATCCTTCCGTTTGAATAATCATAATCACCGGAATCTTCTACCAGCAGCTCATTGATATCCGGACAATATGTGCCTGATATATCCTCATACTTCCCATAAAATTCTGACAAATAGACAGCCCTTCCGGAAGTTTTAACTGATGAATCCTTCGTCAATTCCGGTATATAGGAACCTATTTTTCCCCATACAAGCCCCTCACCATGCGATGTATTACATGCATAATTATTTTCCATGAAAGTATCAATCCTGTACTGCATATAAAGGTTACGGTTGGTATATAATTTTCCGTTACTTGAATACAGGTTTTCAAAAGTTCCATATGCATATGCAGTAATCAATTTTTGCCTGTCAATTGAAACTGTTTCACCCTTTTTTATATCACCTGCCTGATAATAGTAATTTTCAAAGTATACAACAACACCTTCCAAATCATAAATCGTATTGTTTGTAATCGTACCTTCAAATCCACTGGTATAGCAGTGTAAATCAAGGTCCACATTCCCCACATCATTATCTGCAATCCTGCCTGCAGTAAAATCCTTTGTATCAAATGCCGTAGCATTGTTCATGGTAAGTTCCAAACCGCCATTTTTTTTACAAAACATATAGTCAAAGGAATCCTTTTTATTCGAGGATCCAAATATACTATAGTCATAGTAATTTTGATCATAACTTACATCTGAATATAACTCATTTAACATAACGCTGTACTGCTTTGCCTTTGGACAGGTTATGTTGGCATATATCTTTTCCTTTTTGGTGTCATCATCTATTTTTAATACCGTAAACATGTCAACCATCGGATTACCCACCCTGTATGCAGTTCCCAACAAATAAACGATTCCTGTAAATGCCAGTGCCGCAAGCGGTACGGCAGCCCATATTTTTTCCCTAAGCTCCTTCTTCTTTAAAACCAGATAAAGAACAGGACCAACCAAAATCACATATAGGCTAAGTACTATGCCAAATAACAAAGCACTTGGTCGCCTTGCCTCATTTATAGTCTTTGCAATGTTGGTGCCTGAACTGCCCATATAATATGGCATATTTCCGTTTAGAATATCCTCAGTCTTTTCTCCTGAAGCCGCTTCCACTAAAAGATATGCCACACTTTTGCGTTCATTAAAACCCGCCATGGGCTCCATTCCTAAAGCGTAGGACAATACTACAACCGTTCCTGCTCCTACTTCTTTCCTGTATGCACTGTGCTGTGTTGAAAATCCTTCAATCTCTTCGCCATCTTTTAATTCAAAATCTATGCAGTCAACATCTTTCAAGACAGGTAAAATGAGGTTCTCCTTCATATTTTCCATAATCTGTGCATCATCTTTTCCCTCTTTTGTGTCCAAAATATCTGTTTCATCCAATATAACCCATTGTATATCCCGCTTTGACATTGTACCAAGAGTACCCGACACAAAATCATCTGTAAATACATGCAATACATTTTGGTAATTTGGCCCCAGCGACAGAATCAACACACCGCCGTTTTTAACCCATTCCTTTAATGCCTGATACTGCTTGTCAGACAGCTTTGCCGTATCAAAATTATCAATCACAATATAATTAAGTACAGAAAGCGCCTCACTGCTTTCTGGAAAGGAATCCGCCTTAAGCTCCAATGTGCTTACCATCCCCTGATAGTTCATAAAGTTAACCGGGATTCCGTCAAAATAATTGAGCGCACTGTAATCATCACTTAAGATTCCCATTATTACATTGCTGCCGATACTGCTTAGTGTAACACGGTCTGTTTCTGCATAAACAACTTTTTCTTTTTCATCCAAAAGCTGTACATCAAACTTTCCCATGCCACCAAGGCTTGAAACTGTAAAATAAAATGTCTTTGCCGCACCGCCTGCCAAAGAAATCTCTTCAGCATTTACAACAATCCTCTGCCCTTCATCCATACCCGGAGTTATACGGATACTGCCCGTAAAGTCCTTACTACTCTCCACGGTAACAGTAATCACCACCGGTTTATCATAAACTGCAAATCCGTCAATGCCGCAAGTTGTACTAAGCTTAATATCAGGATTTTTCTTTGTTACTTTCACCGATATGCTGCCACCCTTGTTTTGCTGTGCTGTTTCCGTCGCATGTACCGGAATTGAAAAAAGAAGACAGCATATCAGCAGCAAAAACAGCCTTCCATGTTTGTTTTGTCGTAATCTCATCATCACAATATAATTTTCTCCTTCCGTCTGCATTATATTACACTTTTATTAGTATATCATAACCCCGCAGTGCACCTCGCCTAGCGGCTCGTTCACGGGCTGGTCTACACTCCGTTTCGGTCCGTGCTTAACAGACATCCGCCGGATGTCTAGCACCGCCCTATATTCATAAAAAAGAAAATGCCCTTATGTGAGCAAGCTCACAACGTGCACTTACTTTTTCATGAATGCACTGCTCATTGCCTACGTGTATTATATCACAAATTATAGTTAAAAAAACTTACATCTTTCTTAATTTTCACCGCTTATACTCCCCTTTTCTCTCAAATCCCCGACCAACCTTTAACTGCATTTTATCATACTGCTCATACATATCCTGCACGCAGTTTTCCAGCAGATAATAATGTTTGATATAGGGAATCATCAGGCACATTAATGCAAAAATAAGCAATACCATGGTAAGTGAAAAATTACTGATTGTATAAAGAAATGCCAAAACAGCAAGAATTGCAAAAGTCACTGTCACAATTAAATGAATCAGCCGCTCATGGGCAAAAAATGCAATTTCTACCAGATGTTTTTTCATCTCTGTCTCCCAGTCGATATCCTTATCTTCACTCTCCAATAGTTCGTTTACATATGCCATATACTGTTTAATTCTGTCTGCCATATTAGGTTCCTCCTGATTTGTATTATTTTCTATTTTAATACTTTTCTTTGGGAGATACAAGATAAATGCTTTATTGCTTTGTACGTGGACATCATTTTAACTTGACACATTTCATTTTATGTGTTAATCTTGCTTTATTAGAAATGTGGCACATTTGTAATACAAAGACATGCGTCACGCATATAATGGTAACAGAAAAGCAATGATAAGGAATAGTAGGATTTTGGGATTATCCAGAGAGCTGCCGGTTGGTGCAAGGCAGTTATGAAAGAAATTTGAACTCGCCTTTGAGCTGTCTGCTGAACAGGTTATAAGTAGGCAAGACCGGAGCCCTGCCGTTATACGGGGAGGATATAAGACAAATCGTCCGTATCCGTAATGAGTGCATACAATGATGTATGAATTGGAGTGGTACCGCGTAAACAGCAGCTTTACGTCTCTAAAATAGAGACGTAGGGCTTTTTTTAATGTAGAAAGGAAGGTAAAGTATTATGATGGACACAACCAAGTATAAGAGAAATTATTTTATGCCTCCTGCCGAGTCCTTAGACTGGACAAAAAAGGAGTACATTGACAAGGCACCGGCATGGTGCTCTGTAGATTTGAGAGACGGTAATCAGGCTCTTATTGTTCCAATGAGCTTAGAAGAAAAAATTGATTTTTTTAAAATGTTAGTTGCAGTCGGCTTTAAAGAAATAGAGGTTGGATTCCCTGCTGCTTCTGAGACAGAATATGAATTCTTAAGGGCATTGATTGACCAGAATCTGATTCCTGATGATGTGACGATTCAGGTACTGACTCAGGCAAGACCGCACATAATAAAAAAGACTTTTGAAGCTGTAAAAGGATGCAAACATGCCATTATCCATGTATATAACTCCACTTCTCTGGCACAGCGGGAACAGGTATTCAAAAAATCCCGTGATGAGATCAAACAGATTGCAATTGATGGGGCACAGATGTTATTGGATTTGACAAAGCAGGATGGCGGCAACTACCAGTTTGAATATTCACCGGAAAGCTTTACCGGAACAGAGGTTGAGTATGCTTTAGAGGTATGTAATGCAGTAATTAACGTCTGGCAGCCAACTCCGGATAATAAAGTCATCATTAATCTGCCTGCCACTGTGGAAATGTCAATGCCACATGTTTACGCAAGCCAGATTGAATACATGAGCAAAAATCTTGCCATGCGGGAAAATGTAATTTTATCCTTACATCCCCATAACGACAGAGGATGCGGCGTGGCTGACGCTGAGCTTGGCGTATTAGCCGGCGCAGACCGTATTGAGGGTACGTTATTCGGAAATGGCGAACGCACCGGTAATGTGGATATCATTACTCTTGCCATGAATATGTATACCCACGGCGTAGACCCGAAATTAAATTTCGCTAATATGCCAAAGATTACCGAACTTTATGAACGTGTGACCGGCATGCATGTCTATGAACGTTCACCATATACAGGAAAATTAGTATTTGCAGCTTTTTCCGGCTCCCATCAGGACGCCATTGCAAAGGGCATGAAATGGCGTGAAGATAAACAGTTACATGACTGGACTGTTCCCTATCTGCCCCTTGACCCTCATGATATCGGACGTGAATATGAAGGAGACGTAATCCGTATTAATTCCCAGTCCGGCAAAGGCGGAATCGGCTACATTTTAGAGCAGCGCTACGGTTTTAATCTTCCTGCTAAAATGAGGGAGCATTTAGGCTATGCAGTAAAAAATGTTTCTGATCATTTACACAAGGAATTAACACCAGAGGAGATTCTTGGTATCTTTAATAAGGAATATGTAAATATTAAGACCGCCATCAAGCTGGATGAATGCCATTTTGTTCAGGAGGGAAATGGTGTCATCTCCACTGAACTGACCATTAAACGCGCCGGTCAAGCAAAGGTATACCACGGAACCGGAAACGGTCGTTTGGACGCAGTTGCCAATGCGGTAAAGAAGCACTTTGGTGTTGAGTTTAAATTAACCACTTACGAAGAGCACGCACTGCAGCATGGGTCAAATTCCCAGGCCTGCTCCTATGTGGGAATCGAGGTACCGGACGGAACAGTTGTATGGGGCTGCGGCATCAAAAATGATATTATTGATGCGTCTGTATGTGCACTGTTGTCTGCAGTGAACAAGGTGCTGGATGAGAGGCATATTAAATAAAAATAGCTCTTAAATATTTTTCAAAAAACCAGCTGTCAAAAACAATTGCAATATGAAAGCTATCAAATAAAGGATAAATACACTTTATTTGATAGCTTTTTAAAAACTTTTCTATATCAAGATTAAACGGACATCAAAATGAAGAAAATAATTCAGCAAATTTACTATTTATAAAGCGGATACTTAGAAGTAATAGACTTCACAAGCTCCATTGCTTTCTCCTCATCCTTATCAATTACCGCAGCTTTAATCGCATCTGCAATCACAAGCATATCCTCCTCCTTTGCACCACGGGTTGTAATCGCCGGTGTGCCAAGACGGATACCACTGGTAACAAATGGTGATTTCGGGTCATTCGGAACCGTATTCTTATTTGCCGTAATATGCACGCTGTCAAGCAGCTTCTCAACCTCCTTGCCGGTCATGTCAAGATTTTGCAAATCCACTAACATTAAATGATTATCCGTACCGCCAGATACAATCTTAAAGCCTCTCTCCATCAATGCATTGGCTAAAGTCTTTGCATTCTTAACCACCTGTGCCTGATACTCCTTATATTCATCAGACAATGCCTCCTTCAAGCATACTGCCTTTGCCGCAATCACATGCATCAAGGGACCACCCTGAATACCCGGGAACACTGCCTTATTAAAGTTATACTTTTCATTGACCTCATTGCTGCATAAAATCATACCGCCTCTCGGACCCCTTAATGTCTTGTGTGTCGTTGTAGTAGTAACGTCTGCATAAGGTATGGGACTTTCATGCTGTCCTGCTGCCACAAGGCCTGCAATATGTGCCATATCAACCATCAATACCGCACCAACTGCATCTGCAATTTCCCTAAAACGCTTGAAGTCAATGGCTCTTGCGTATGCAGAAGCACCTGCCACAATCAGCTTCGGCTTACATTCCTTCGCAATCCGCTCCACCTCGTCATAATCAATAAATCCGTCATCATTTACACCGTAGGGAACAACGTTAAAATACTTGCCGGACATATTAACCGGTGAACCATGGGTTAAATGACCACCATGATTCAAATTCATTCCCATAAATGTATCACCCGGCTCCATAATGGCAAAAAATGCCGCCATGTTTGCCTGGGCGCCGGAATGAGGCTGTACATTTACATACTCACAGCCAAATAACTCTTTGGCTCTTTCCCTTGCCAAATCCTCTACAACATCTACATATTCGCAGCCGCCGTAATAACGCTTTCCTGGATACCCTTCTGCATATTTGTTAGTCAGCGGGCTTCCCATAGCTGCCATAACAGCCTTGCTTACAATATTCTCAGATGCAATTAACTCAATATTATCATTCTGTCTGTTAATCTCATCTTCCATTGCCTTTGCTAACTCTGCATCATAACTGCTCACTTCATCAAAACTATACATCTTCTTTCCCTCCGCTTATACTTCTTTATATGGTTTTGGCAACGGCATCCATGCTGTAACACTTCTGTCCTTACTTTCCTTTCCGTTAAGGACCATTGTAAACCCTGCCCACCGGAAACTATAACTTCTGACAAAAGTTCCCATTCCATTAGTACATATAAATGTATTATTTTCACGAATCTCTTCTACCGTTGGCAGTCTTTCACTACACAAAATCCATTCGCAAGTAATAGTCTTACCCATTATACATTCCTCCACAATATTTTATTATTATAAAACTAATTTTTTAATGCTTATGTACATTTTATTATTGTATAATAATTTTACAAATTGTGCAAGCATATATCAAGCCATTAAGTCCCTTTCCTTTGTTATCGTACAGTACGATTTATTTAGAGGGTATCTGAACTGTTACGTCAGTATTTCGCTTTCTTTTCAATTTTTACTGTACTTAAAAGCAACAAGACAGCAAACAGCTAAAATAATAACAGAAATCATCGTAATGCCAAGTCCTGCCTGATATCCCGGCGCCTGATAATAGAGTGCAAACTCATGAGAACCCTTTGATAACGGAAATCCCACAAATGAAGTATTTACCCTCTCAAGCTCTGTCTTCTTTCCGTCCACCATGGCATGATACCCGCTGCGGTAAGGATAGGACGTCACAAGATATCCGTTATCCTCCATATTAATCTGACCGGCAATTATTCCCACTCCATTATGGCTGCCAGCATTACCCCATGCACCATCTTCTTTCAATTCCGGCACATAAATACTTTTATGCTCCATATACTGTAAATCCATTGTACTTACACTTAGATTGCTTATACTGTAATTTCCCTTGTCGCACTGAACCAAAAGCTCCGATATTGGTTCGTCTTTTGAAATTACAAAGGTAAAATTGTGGTTTCCATTGGGATATGGCGCTTTCTTTGAAGACAATTTATTCTTTATCCCATTTATGGTAATCACCACCTCTTCCCCCGTGTAGCTTTTCACATCAAAAGAAATAAGTATCACTTGATTTTTAACTGTCTGTGTGAGGGGAAGCGTAAGCTCCAGTTCTTCCTTTTCATGGGATAAAAGCTGATTTACGGCATTCCCCTTAAAAAACATATCCACATCCTGCTTTTTAATGTGGGACTTAAATTTTTCTCCGCCTGCATCCGTTAATGAGCCATCCTCCACTATTGTTTTTACACAAAGCGCCTCCATGGTCGCAGGGTATTCCAGTCTGCTATAAGCACTGTTACTCATCAGCTCGCTGGTTCCATAGCATACGGGCAGCACATGCTTATTTTCTACCAACGCATGCCCCTGACTGCTTTTCAGCATACGATACCCTGCCGGAATATCATTATCCGTGGTAATAAGGTAACGCTCCCCCATAAAATATCGAAAAAAACAGTTTTCACCTGCCAGCAGTGCAACACGATTCCGAATTCGTATAGGATTACGCATTATCTTGTAATAAAAATCCGAATAAACTGCATTTGTCACAGAAGAATACATTGTAGTGCGTGTTGCATTTTTTGCCATGGTTAGATTACAGCTTATAAAATAATCCATAACAATATTGTAGCGGTACAGCGGATTTTCATCTTTCAGCTTTGAGAAATCCTCCACAAGACGCTCCTGCCTGCCATCCTCCAGATATATATATTCTTCATTTGAATTGGTACCAATGCTAAATCCTAACGGTACAAGAAAAACAAGCAGATATCCCACTCTTTTTAAATGACACTTTTTCTGTGTATAAATCCACACTGTCAACAACGTACATTCTAAAATCACGACACTCCACCATTTTGAACCAATGGCCGTTGCTAAACATATAATTAGTGATATATAGAAACCGTTTATTTCTCCATGGTAAATTTCTTCCAACACATCCGCCGCTACCAAAACTAAAAGGGGAAGAAACGGAATCAGTATTTTTGCCCTGGCATATAAAAATGCATTTAACACAAGAGATACTGCCGGAAAAAACATTACGGCAAGCAGTATCAGGGAAAAAACTGCCCTCACATTCCGTTTTTCCGTACAGAATTTCCCCATCTCTTTCACACCTCTTTTTATAGAAGTTAATAACGGTTTTATGGCAGTCAGCAGGCAGAAAAGCACAAGAACCGTCAATCCGCAGCCGTAAGGTGTATATAGCATTCCTTTAAGTTTCCAATCCACAAGGGACAGACTTTTTCCGGCAGACTTCCCGCCGTCCTTTTTCGTGGACAGTATATCAATTCCGGAGGGCAACAGCAGGACTGCCGCCAAACCAATAGATAACGCAATGCAAAAAACAAACCTCACAAAAACATGAGAGGTTTTACATTGGTTTTCATCATTTACCTGCATAAGTTTCCATTTATACAGAAAATAAAGACAGACAGCCACAAGGCATGCCGGAGCATAATAATAACTATGTACATAGATAAAAAACAACGAAATAATAAGCGGACAGGTTTTCCCCCGTTCCAGCAGCTTATCAACTGCCATAAAAGCAAGCATTAAAAATGGCATGTAATTCACGAACATAATCTGATGATGTGCATGGTAAAAACAGGTCGCACATGCATATAATGCCGCACCTGACAATGCAAAATATGGGGATATTCCCTGACGTTTCAGCCAGATAAAACAAAGATTTACGGCTATTACCACACTCAGCAGTGCATATAGGGAAATGATATATTTCATCTCCACCTGTGGAAAAAAGCATGAAATAACAACATCCGGACGGAGCAGTCCGTAATAAGAAAAATCATAAACACTGCTTCCTCCACCAAGTCCAATCCATTGAGGTATCAGTGTTTTTTGCTCCCGCATTGCCTGGCGCAGGCTCTCTGCCACCGACACATGCTGTGATATCCAGTCCCCCTCCGAGCCAAATATACTGCCTAATGGCATGGGAATAAGTAAAACAACCAAAATAACAAGTGTCAATATAAGATGGCGTAAAAATACTTCTTTCGGCGCTTTACCATTTAATATCTTTTTATAGTTATTCATAACAAAATACAGCCTTTCACATTTACGGTAATTGTATCCTCTACACGGACATTTCCTAATCATATCAGCTTTACAATCAGAGTGTCAACATGATTTTGCAGAAAATGCCAAAAAAAGACCCCTATATCATTTCTGACACAGGAATCTTCATTTCGTCATCTTAACCTAGTGCGCTGACACACTGATATTAAGCATTTCCGTCATGATTCTTTTACCGGAATCCTTCTGCCGTGTCTCTGCTTTCCCTGTAAGCTTCGGACAGCAAAAACATCACACTCCCGGCAAAATACTGCAACTGAAATTATAACAGCTATCAGCGTAATGGCAAGCCCCGTACGGTATCCCGGAGGCTCATAGCACAGACTAAATTCATGCTTACCCGCCGGCATGGGGAAGCCGACAAAAGAAGTGTTTACCCGTTCAGGCTTTACAGGTCTTCCATCCACACTTGCATAATAGCCTTTCCGCCATGGATAGGATGTTACGAAGTAACCATTTTCCGGCATATCAATGATTCCACCGGCAATGAACCGGGCAAAGCCCTCATCTGTATCATTTCGGAAAGCAGCTTTCTCCATATCCGGAAAAGTAATCTGATGGTGTCCTAAATAACGCAAATCCATTGTATAAATGTTCAGATTACTTATTTCGTAATTTCCTTTGCTGCAGGTGACGGCAAGCTCCGAAATAGGGTCATTTTCTGTAACAATAAAGGTAAATGTATGATTCCTGTTGGGATATGGCGCATGCTTTGAGGACAGCTTATTTTTAATTCCGTTTATTGTAATCACCACCTCATCCCCAGTGCTGCTGCTTACATCAAAGGAAATCAAAACCACTTGGTTATCCATGCTTTTTGAAAGTGGCAAAATAAAATCCTCGCCCTTCCCTGAGGGATATAAAAGCTTACGGATATTATCCCCTTTGAAAAAACCATTGACAGACTGATGCTCCATATGGGATTGAAATAAATCCGAAACCTCATTTTCCGGCATGGCATCCTCCACCACAGCTCTCGCACAGAGTGCCTCCATGTTTTCCGGATATTCCAGCTTTTCATATTCCCTGCTGCTCAACAACTCGCTTGTTCCATAACAGACCGGAAGCACCTGCTCATTTTCTGCCAGTACATATTTCCCATGTGACTCCAGCACCTCATAGCCCGCCGGAATATTATTCTGCTCCGTCATCAGATAACGCTCTCCCATAAAATACTGAAAAAAACAGTTTTTGCTGGCAAGCAGGGCAACCCGGTTCTGAATCCGTATCGGATTACGCATGGTGTCATAATAAAATTCCGCATAATCTGCATTTGTCACAGAGGAATACATGGTTGTGCGTGTTTCATTTTTAACCATAGTCAAATTGCAGTTTGCCAGATAATCAGAGGTGACGTCATAACGGTATAAGGGATTTCCGTCTTCCACCCCGGCAAACTCCTCTGTAAAGTGTTCCTGCCTTGTGTCCTTTGCATTGATATACTCTTCTGTCATGCCGGCACCGATGCTTAAACAAAACGGGACAAGAAAAATCAGCAGACTACCCATTTTCTTCATACGCCTCTGGAAATATATCCACACCGCTAAGATGCCGCATTCCGCAAGAACCAGCGGATACCATTTAGTGCCAAATGCAGGCAGCAGGCAAAAAAGCAGCGGATAATAGCTGCAGGGCAATTCCTCACGCCATAGCTGCTCTAACAAATCAGCCTTCACTAGAATCAGCAGCGGCAAAAAAGGAATCAGGATTTTTGCTCTTGCATACAAAAATGCGTTTAAGACAAAGGAGACTACAGGCAAAAGCATTACCAAAAGCAGCGTCAGGGCAAAAACGGCTTTCACCCTCCGAATCCGCATTTTCTGCCCATCATATCCACTGTTCCTAATGCCCTTTTTGGGAAACAGGCCGCCTGCGGCAAGCAGCAGGCAGTACAGTGCCAGTATCGTCAATCCGCTGCCGTACGGTGTGTATAACAGCCCCTCCAGGTTCCGGTCCACAAGTAAAAGCCCCTCATCCATAAACTGTCCCCCGTCTTTTTGGGTAGATAAAATATCAATCCCAGTGGGTAACAGCAATACCGCCGCTATGCCAACGGAAAGCGCAGTACAAAATACAAAACCGGCAATAACAGAAAGGGCTTTATCCCTTTTATCCCCTTTCACCGTCATCAGCTTCCATTTGTATAAAAAGTAAAGACCGGTTACGACCAGACAGGACGG
>JAIDHZ010000044.1 GCA_029052995.1 Lachnospiraceae bacterium
GTACTATTATTAAAATACCCATCCATATCATAACGATAAATATGCAAAAAACAAAATATACCGGCAAATACAGTTCAGGTCCAAATAAATCAGAAATTGTTACCAAAGGTGAACCTGCCGATGGTCTGTTCAAAAACCAGAAATTCGTTCCAAAATGCTTATTAAAGTTATATATCACCAGTGTGCCCATAGCACCAAAAGATATCGGAATCCATATATCCCTCCATTTTGGTAATAATCGTCCTGACACATACTGCGCAATACCGAATGTAATCAAAAAGCAATGGGATAAGAACGCATTTATATTCATATAAGTAAAAAACGGATACACACCCCAATTTGGAAAAAGCAGTGCTCCAAAGGCACCCGGCAAGCATATCAGCAGATATACCATTCCCCAATACCGGTTATTGGAAAAGCTGTAAATGACTGCTATAAACATTGCCATGCTACATAGATGAAGTGGCAAAAAACCAACAGTAAAATATCCACGGACTGCTAAAATCACATCTCTTAACATTCCACCCATAACCAGACAGACACTTATAATTTTATTAATTCGATTCTGCAATTTTCTTTCCTTTTTGACATACCATAAGGAAAAAACTCCAGCAAATATAATGCTGCCTACAATCCATACCAAATGACCGGTACTAAACAGTTCAAACCCTTTTCCTGCCGGAATTTCTCTTGCATATACAAAGAATTCTTTCATGTTACATTCCTCATCTCTTCCTGTCCTGCTATCCTTGTATTTCCCTAAAATGACAGTAACATGCGTATTCTGCTCTTTAGGAGCTGCCATGTTCTTTTTATAACCATCATAAATACGATATATACCATTGCTCAATTTTACTAAATCTATATATCATTTTAATATGCCCAATTTTATACAAAATAAAACACAGCCTGTCTCATACTTATTATACTTCTTAAAAAAATTCTTGCATAGTACTTTTTTATTTTAATTAATCAAAAACACATCGTATATTTTATCAGACAAGCAAACATACTATATATGACTCTTGCGACATTCGCCAAATGCTGCTTCGCAGTTCCTGGCTCATTGCTCGCAGGAATTAATTTGAAAAGGAGAGTCATCATGAGTCAATTATCAGAAAAGGAATTATCCGCATTAAACGATTTACTCAACGAAGAAGAACTTTTGGTTAAAAAATTCCAGATGCTTGCAACCCATACAAGCGATACAAGCGTCAAGAATCAGATGAATGAAATCGCAGACAGGCATCAGAATCATTTTAACAAGCTTTATGATCATTTAAGTTAGGAGGACTAAACAATGGATTTATACCAGGAAAAAGAAGTTCTAGGTGATGCTTTATGTGCACAGAAAAGTGCAACCAACCTGTTTAACACCTACTCCAATGAATGTGTTCACGACAATTTGAGAAATACCATGCTTGATATTTTAGCAGATGAACACACTTTACAAAACGATGTATTTAACACAATGCATGACATGGGCTACTATCCGACACCAGACGCACAGCAGAACAAAATTGACGAAGCAAAACAGAAATATTCAGCAGGATACAAAATGGTTTAAATGCAGCCGGACAGCCAAAATAATTTGGCTGTCCGGTATTTTACATTCTGCTCCCAATAGTCCTTTAATATTTTTACAGGCATTTCAAAAAATATTTAATAATTCGAACACAAAAACTGTAAATTCTCCCAGCGTCTGTCCACTTCCTCCTGAAACTGAACAAGTAAATCTTCATTTCCCTTCTTAAACAAATGCTTAAACCGTCCCTGAGGCCTCAAGAAATCCTCAATGGGCAGCTTGTGCTTTGGCTCATAGTTTAAAATCCACTTGCCATGGTCTACTTCAAACAACGGCCAGTAGCAGGTTTCCACACCCAGCTTACAGATTTCCATAATATCCTCAGTGGGGTACCGCCAGCCTCTCGGACAGGGCGCCATCACATTTAAAAAGCATGCCCCCTCTGTATAGATAGCCTTTTCCGCCTTTGTGTGTAAATCCTTAAAATTTCCAAGCAGGGTAGACTGTCCCACATAGGGCACATCATGAGCCGCAATAATGGCTGCCAAATCCTTACGGTTTTGCAGCTTTCCGTTACTTTGGCTGCCCACCGGCGTTGTCGTCGTATCCGCATACATAGGAGTCGCAGAGGAACGCTGGATGCCCGTATTCATATAGGCACCATTATCATAGCACACATATACAAAATCATGGTTCCGCTCCATGGCGCCGGATAAAGACTGCAGCCCGATATCATACGTGCCGCCGTCACCGCCAAAGGTAATAAATTTGTAATTATCCTTAATCTTTCCCTTTTTCTTCAGTACATGGTAGGCGGTTTCCACACCTCCCATGGTCGCACCAGCATTTTCAAAGGCATTGTGAATATAGCTGTCCTCATAAGAAGTAAAGGGATACATAAAGCTGGATACCTCAAGGCATCCCGTGGCATTGCCGATTACTGCCTTATCTCCCTCGTGAAGCGCCCTCAACACTGCCCGCACTGCTATGGTTCCGCCGCAGCCCGCACACATTCTGTGTCCCGGTGCAAGACGTTCCGGTTTATTCATTTCCGCTTTAAAATTATAACTCATCTGTCTGCACCTCCTATCCTCTTAATCCTACATAACGGTATTCCTCAAAGTCTCTGCCTTCTTTATCATACGCCTCTAAATCTTTATAAATACGCTCTGCTTCCTCTACCGTAAAATCTCTTCCGCCAAGGCCATAAATCAGGTTAAATGCCTTCACATCCTTTGCATGGTCATAAAGCGCTGCCTTAACCTCTGCTCCTAAGGGTCCTCCCTTGCCTCGGAAACCTTCACAGCGGTCCATAATGGCAACTGCCTTACAATGTTTAAGGGCTGCCGCTATTTCCTCGTCCGGGAATGGTCTGAACACCCTAATCTTCAACAGCCCGGCCTTCATCCCCTGCTCTCTCAACGCATCTATAGCATCCTTTGAAGTACCTGCTGCGGAGCCGATTATCACTATGGCATAATCCGCATCCCCAAGGCGGTATTCCTCAAAAAATCCGTATGTCCTGCCGGACAGCTGGCCATATTCCTTCCCCACATCCAAAATAACCTGCTTTGCATTTTCCATGGCTGCATTTTGCGCCATCTTTGTTTCCATATAGTAATTGGAAACTGCATACGGACCTACTGCCATCGGCTGCTTGGAATTTAACAGATAATTTTCAGGATTGTATTCACCGACAAACTTCTTTACCTTGTCATCCTCTAAAAGCTCAATATTTTCCACCGCATGGGAGGTGATAAATCCGTCTTGGCAAATCATAATCGGCAGCATTACATCCTCATGCTCGGAAATCCGATATGCCTGCACAAAATTGTCATAAACCTCCTGGTTATTCTCTGCATAAATCTGAATGAAACCGGTATCTCTTGCCCCCATGGAATCGGAATGGTCACAGTTAATATTAATCGGACCGGAAAGGGCACGATTTACAAGACAAAGTGCCAGCGGCAGACGATTAGATGCCGCCACATATAATTCCTCCCACATCAATGCCATACCACAGGAAGAGGTTGCAGTAAGCGCCCTTGCACCTGCTGCCGACGCACCCACGGTTGCACTCATTGAGCTGTGCTCACTCTCCACCGGAATAAATTCTGTATCCATCTCGCCATTGGCGATATAATTTGCCACATACTGCGGAATCTCCGTAGAAGGTGTAATAGGGAATGCCGGCATAACATCCGGATTCACCTGCTTTATTGCATAGGAAATGGCTTCATTTCCCGATAAGCGTTCTCTGATTGCCATCTATTGTCCCTCCTTCATCGAAATTGCTTCAAAAGGGCAGACCTTTGCACAGATGCCGCAGCCCTTGCAGTGGTCATAGTCAAAATCCTCTCTCTTGCTGTCATTTACCGGAATAGAGCTGTCCGGACATACCGGCACACAAAGCAGGCACTGCTTACATTTTTCCTCATGAAATACCGGTGTATGGGTCCTCCACTCCCCCGTCTTAAATAATCTGGAGGTTCCGGCGCCATAAATCTGGTTACCCCTTGTAATATCCTGCCAAGGACTTTTTTCCGTAATCTTTGTCACATCCGTTGCTGCCATTTACTCCACCTCCTCATAAGCCATATGTAATGCCTTCATGTTACCCTCGATAACCTCCGGTTTTTTGGCAAATTTATGCTGATAGGAAAGCTCCATTTCCCTGAAAAAATCTTCCTTTTCCATCACACGGCTGATTGCCACCACCGCTGCTAACATAGGGGAATTGGGAAAATACTTTCCAAGGGTCTTTTCAGAAATCTCCCTGGCATCTAATGTATAGACGCCGCCCTCATAACCCTTTAAAAATGGTTTTACCTCTTCAGGGCTTTTGGCCGTATTTATGATGATTGCACCCTCAGGCTTTAATCCCATGGTTACATCCACGCTGTCAAGCAACGTCTCATCTACCACTACTACATAATCCGGATCATAAATATTGGAATGTACCCTGATTGTCTCATCACTGATTCGATTATATGCTGTAATCGGTGCACCCATACGCTCCGGACCATACTCTGGAAATCCCTGTACATGCTTTCCAGTCTTAAATGCTGCATCTGCCAACATCAATGCCGCCGTCTTGGCGCCCTGACCACCCCGGCCATGCCATCTGATCTCTACTGTCTTCTTCACTTTTTACACTCCTTAACTCTCTTCTTTACAGCTGATTTCATGATTTTGTTGTTAAATCATCTTAATTATCTTACTATTACTGTAAACAATGTTCGTAATTTGTTACATTCTGCCTGACATAATCCGACAGACGCTATGGGCATTATAGTATCTTTACAAAAAAAAGTAAAGTGAAAAAATGAAATCCTTTCACTTTACCAAACAAATTTATTTGCGCCAGCCTCATTCAGAAATACATTTCCATGTGCCTTCAAATAAAGATTTTGCCCAATCATATTGTCCGCCATCGGGATATTGCCGATATGTCACCTCTGCCATCATCGTAATATAC
>JAIDHZ010000045.1 GCA_029052995.1 Lachnospiraceae bacterium
GGCAGACAGCATGAAAGGGCGGGGATACGGCTTAGGGGGACGAACGGCTTTTACTACTTTTAAATTTACGGAAAGAGATAAAAGGATGTGCATGCTTTTGGTTGGGATGATTTTGTTAATGGTAACAGCATATTTTAAAGGCTATACAAACTGGTATTACTATCCGGAAATATCACAAATTAAAATGAATGGCCGGAGTATTTTGTTTTATTCAGGGTATGCATTTTTATGTTTGCTGCCGGTGTTAACAGGAAAATATAAGGAGATAAAATGGAGCAGATTACAGTCCGAAATTTGACATTTTCATATACAAATAGTGAACTTTTTGCCCTGAACAATATATCATTTTCTGTGCCAAAGGGTGAGATTTTTTTGTTGATTGGAGAGTCTGGCTGTGGTAAGACCACACTTTTACGTCATATGAAACCAGCCTTTGTTCCTGTTGGGAAAAGAAATGCAGATTGTGAGATTTTGTTTGATGGCAGATCTATGGCATCGCTCACAGACAGGGAGCAGGTTTCTAAAATTGGATATGTAAGTCAGAATGTGGAAGCGATGCAGGTTACAGATTATGTTTGGCATGAAATTGCTTTTGGGTTAGAAAGCCTTGGATATTCCCAGGAAAAGATGCAAAGAAGAGTGGCAGAGATGACAGCATTTTTTGGACTGGAGCATATTTATGGAAAAGCACTTTCTGATTTATCCGGCGGACAGAAGCAGCTTGTAAATTTAGCTTCTGTTATGGCAATGGAGCCGGAGTTGTTGATACTGGATGAGCCTGCAGCCCAATTAGACCCTATGGCAAGAATCAGATTTTATGATATGATAAGGAGGATTCACAAGGAGTTTGGAACAACGATTGTATTGACTGAACATCGTTTAGAAGATGTGCTTTATATGTGTGACCGTGTAATGGTAATGGAACAGGGCGGGATTTTGCTTGTGGATGAAACAAAATCAGCTATGCACAAACTGTTTAAACAGAGGCATATAATGTATTATGCAATGCCAACCCATGCGAGACTGTATCTCGAACTGGAGGAGCAAAAGAGGCAGGAGTATCGGAGTGAAAGGGAGTCTGAGAAAAAAGAAGAATCTTTGTATAATGGGATTGATGATATTCCCATTACTACGGGAGAGGGAAAGGTATATATAGAGAAGTGTGGCAGTCAGGTAATGCAGCAGAATGGTTTAGTGAAAAATTGTAGTGACGGGATTCAATCAGGTGAAAAAGACAAACGGGACAATAGATTAAAAAGAAATAGAAACAGGATTCAAGCTGCGCTGGAAACCGGAGAACTATGGTTTCGGTATTCAAAAGAGGGTTCTGACGTATTAAAGGGCTGTAGTATTTCGTTGTGTTCAGGAAAGATTACTGCTGTCCTGGGAGGAAACGGAACAGGAAAATCTACTTTTTTGCAGGTGCTGGCAAAGCATTTGCATCCATATTCGGGTTTAGTGAAACGGGTAAATGGACAGACTGGAATTTTGCCACAAAACCCCCAGGTAATGTTTACAAAAAGGACGGTGGAGGAAGAACTGGCAGAAGCATTAAAAAGAAATCCGGCAGCATTACAAGCAGTTCAAATAGGAGATGATTTATTAGAACAGGTAATAGA
>JAIDHZ010000046.1 GCA_029052995.1 Lachnospiraceae bacterium
TAATAAGGCTATGCAGGAGGAAGTGAGCAGACAAAAGGAAACCCGTGAAATTCTGGTACAGGAAAAGAGTGCGCAGGTGGCGTTGTATGACAAATCAATTGCGGGACAAAAGGAAGAGGTAGCTAAGTACATGAAGGCAGAGGCTGAAGCGGAAGCTATTATTGCAGCTGCGGAGAATAACGCAAGCAACAGCTCAACGAGTACTTATACAGGCGGAATATTTACTTGGCCGGTTCCAAGCAGCAATCGAATCACCTCATATTTTGGCGGCAGAGATGCCCCTGTTGCGGGTGCTAGCACGTATCATAAAGGGATAGATATTGCCTGTAATATGGGTGATCCTATTGTGGCAGCGTCTGACGGTACAGTGATTGTGTCAACTTACAACTATGCCGAAGGTAATTATATATGTATTGACCATGGAGGTGGAGTGGTGACTCTGTATATGCATAATTCACAGCTTTTGGTATCTGTAGGTGAGACTGTAACAGCGGGACAGACAATTGCAGCTGCGGGATCCACAGGATATTCAAATGGTCCCCATTGTCATTTTGGTGTACGTATAGATGGTGTTTACATGGATCCGCTGGGATATTTGCAATAGTAACGGAAAAGAAATAACATTTGTTGAAATGAAAGAAGGTTTTTAATGAAAGCAATATGGACAAAAAAAGCAGCAGTAGTGATGTTGGCAGGTACAATTATAACTGGAAGTACCGGTTGTGGTAGTATAAATATGACTACAGATGACTCCGGTTTAGTTCAGGCATCGAAACAGGGTTCTGTGAAAATGTTAAGCAATAGTGATGTTGTCGGACAGGATACAAATGATAAGCTTGAAAAAATAGAGAATTTAATTGATAAGAATTTTTATTTTGAGGATGAAGAGCAGGCGAAACAGGATGGCATTATCAAAGGCTATATGGAGGGACTGGATGATCCCTATTCCGTATACTATACTGCGGAAGAATATGCAGAATTTATGGAAGATACAGAAGGCGAATATGTAGGCGTAGGCGTACAGCTTTCTCAGAATGCGGAGACAAAGGTAATTACGGTGGTTAAGGTTTTTGATGGGCCTGCTGCTGAAGCGGGTATTCAGGCAGAAGATATAATTACCAAGGTAGATGGTGAGGACATTACAACTCAGGATATAGATTCAGTAGTTGATAAGGTTCGCGGAAAGGAAGGTACGGATGTGACCATTGAGGTGTACCGTGGAGCTGATGCATCTGACCATGAATATACAATGCCGCGCCGGAAGGTGGAAAATCCAACTGTAGAATATAAAATGTTAGAGGATAATATTGGTTATGTTGCTGTATCAAGCTTTTATGAAGTGACGGCAGACCAGTATATTGCGGCAGTAAAGGATTTGGAATCCCAGGGTATGGAGGGCTTAGTTGTAGACCTTCGTGATAATGGTGGCGGACTTTTGGACATTGCGGTAGATATGCTTGATTTTATGCTTCCGGCAGGAAAGATTGTCTATACGGAAGATAAGGATGGCAATGTTACAAGCGAATATACTTCTACTAATGAAGAGCAGTTTACAAAGCCGCTTGCAGTATTGGTAAATGGATATAGTGCATCTGCTTCAGAGATTTTTGCAGGCGCAATTAAGGATTATGAAGCAGGCACTTTGGTTGGTACGAATACCTATGGAAAGGGTATTGTTCAGAGAATGTTCCCATTAGACGATGGTTCGGCAATTAAGCTTACCATTGCCAAGTATTTTACTCCGAACGGAAATGATATCCACAAGGTAGGTATTAAGCCTGCGATTGAAGTGGAATTAGATGTGGAAGCGTACCGTGATTCAAAAGGTGAAAAGGATAATCAGCTTGACGCAGCAATGGATGAGATTTTAAAACAGCTTGGTAAGGAAGCGAAACATGGTACGGAAAAAAATACAGCGGATGAGAAGAACGAAGAGTAGCATATAAAATAATATAAATGTTGTGACAGTGTTGCAATATTTGGAAGAGCGATGTCATTGAAAGATTAAATAAGCCTGTTGAAGAAATGTGCAACAGGCTTATTTTACACTATAGCAGAAAAAAGCTTTGGTACTATATTAAAGATGGTTAAAGTGAAAAAGGGATAAATTGTATTGAGAAAAGAGAAATGCTAACTGTGCGAATCGTAAATTCGCACAGTTGCCAGAACTTTACCTGATAACATGAAGTATTAATACGCAAAATAAAAATAATTGTGTGGAACTTTTGAAAAAAATTATAATAATGCGTAATTATTATTCGTGTAAAATTCCTTGCAAAGATGTATTTAAAAACAAAAACATACATCCATTGACATCATTTTTCTTGCTTGGTAATATATACAATATAGACAGATTACCAAAATGAATTACTTTTTTAATAGATAAAGGAGGCATATAGGCATGTACCATTGTAAACTTTACTTTTATTTAGCAGGTTATCCATGTGAAGCGTTTGATATTATAAGAAAAATGCAGCCAATGGAAAATTTTACACATGAGTTTTTTGAGTGTATTACCCCTGAAGATGCGTTAATAAATAAGGCAGATGTGGTTTTTGCCTACATGCAGGATATGAATGCAAAGGAAATGTTGCGTACTCTTGTTGAGGGCAAGAGAAAGGATGCCCAGCTCATTTTGCTTGCAGACAGGAATCAGATTGAGGATTTGACAGAAGGTATGCCGGAAATTACGGATATTTGGATAATCCCCATGTCGGAAGAAGAAATCAGATTCCGTTTTTTAAGGTGGCAGCAGACTTGTAAGATGAGGAAAGATTTTTGGCAGACCAGCCATTATCTTGAGACTACTATTAACAGTGTACCTAATCTGGTATGGTACAAGGATAAAGAGGGGATTCATGAAAAGGTAAATGACAGCTTCTGTAAAACTGTCAATAAAACAAAGGAGCAGGTTGAAGGAAAGGATCATTACTATATTTGGGATGTTGATCCTGATGACCCGGAAAATGAAGGACATGACTGTATGGAATCGGATCTTGAAGTGATCAGAAAAGAGGAGATCTGCGTATCCGAAGAGGTGGTTAAGACCGGAGATGGTATGAGACTGTTTACTACATATAAGGCTCCATTGTATGATTTGGATGGAAGCGTAATGGGGACCGTGGGTGTGGGAATTGATGTAACAGGGGAGCGTTCCTACGAGCAGGAAATTATAAAAAAGAGTCAAACTATAGAAAAAATTTTTACAACACTGGATTGTGGTGTGCTGTGCCATACGGTGGATGGTAAGCGTATTCTTAATATAAATGAGGCTACTCTTAGAATTTTGGGATATGATTCCAAGGATGAACTGATGGCAAATGGTTTTTTTATGATTGCTGCATCTGTTATAGAGGATGATAAGCCTATGCTTTGGGATAGCATCCGCCGATTGAAGAAGGAAGGGGACAGTGTTAATGTTGAGTATCGAGTAAGACACAAAGATGGTAAAATACTGCATGTTATGGGAAACATTAAGCTCCTGAGAGAGAATGGGGAGCTGTTTTATCAGCGTTTTTTGCTTGACTGTACTGCCCAAAAGATTCAGGAGGAAGAGAACGAACGTCGTCAGATGGAGCTGCTACAGGC
>JAIDHZ010000047.1 GCA_029052995.1 Lachnospiraceae bacterium
TGCGCAGGATTTTTCTTTGGGAGTGCCGTTCAAAAATCAGGCGCATAGCGGGCTATGTAACTGATTTTTGAATGGTGCTCCCAAAGAAAAAGACAAGCAATATTAAAAGTTATTTTTGAACAGTTCCTAAAGCCTATGGTCTTTATAAGTAAGAAAATGTATGCTTATTTCAAAGATTCTTTACGAGTCATTTAATAATTCTGTCAGAAAACGGGATTGCATAAGCTCTTTATTGTAATACTCCTTAACTTCATAAATATGGAGATGTGTTCGTGCTCTGGTCATTGCCACATAGAACATCCGACGTTCCTCTTCCATCTCCTCCGGCTTTATTGCTTTTTTATAGGGAGTCATATTCTCATTTGCCTCCAAAATCAGTACCACATCAAACTCCAGTCCCTTGGCACTGTGCATTGTGGTAATCACAACTCCATCCTGCTTTTTATCAGCCTTTTTTACATTCTTCATAAGCTGCTCCCGGTAAGCATCAATTCCATCAAACCAGTCCCCAAAAGTTTTGTACTGTTTTGTAATTTCCTGAAGCTCATCCAGTATTCCGTATAAATCCTCCACACTGATATGCCGGTACCCGGCATATTCTGCCAGATATTCATCATAACCAATCGCTTTTCTGATAAAATTGACCGCAGCATAGGGTTTCAATCCCGCTAATATTTTTAATTCATATTCAAACTGGTCTATATTATCAATTGCCCAGTTTTTACCTTCTACCATAACCCGCATATCTTCAAAGCTAACAACAGACTCAGTAAGAATATCTCTTGATAAATACCTTTTGGGTTTATTCATAATACGCAAAAACAGTGCCCTGTCCCTGTTTCCCATGGCAGCCCGTACATAATCCAGTATATTTTTCACAACAAAGTGGTCGTATATGCATGGCACCTGATCCCGCACCTGAAACGGTATATTATACTCCATAAGCTTATTTATAACAGGTCTTGCCTGCACATTTGTTCTCATGATAACTGCTATTTCCTGATAAGCAGTCCCGCTTTTTTTGTATTCCAAAATGGTATTAAGAATATGATTACATTCCTCCTGCAGTGTTTTTATATGATGAACATGTATTGGCTCTTCATAACTGCGGCTGCTTTTTAGCTGCTTTTCAAACCGCACCCTGTTATGCTTAATAAGCCTCAATGCTCCTTCCGTTATATTACGGCTGCACCGGTAATTGATATCAAACAAAGTTTTAACCGCATCAGGAAAATCCTGTTCAAAATGAAGCATAATCTCCGGTCTCGATCCACGAAACCCATAGATACTCTGGTCATCATCCCCCACAATAAAAAGGTTATTTTCAGACGCCGCCAAAAGCTTTGTAATCTCATACTGTATTTTGTTAATGTCCTGGAATTCATCCACTAATATATAACGATAACGCTTTTGCAGGGCATTTAAAATATCCTGCCGCTCCTTCAAAAGCTCATAACAATACACCAGCATATCGTCAAAATCCAGCTTGTGGTTTGCAATATTGTGCCTGTCATATTCCTTATAAATATCCTTAAACACCTCTTCTCCGATAGTGGAAGAATAAAAATGCTCCAGGGGAATCATGTCTGACTTCATCATTCCGATTTCCTGAATAACGGAAGAAACTACATCCTCTTCATCCTCATATTCCAGTTCCTGTTTTCTTAACAATTCACGAATAATTTTATATTTTTCTTCCTCTGATAAAATATCAGCAGTCTTATAACCGTATGCACGTTTTAAAATAGAAAAGAACACAGAATGAA
The DNA here is from genome assembly GCA_029052995.1 of Lachnospiraceae bacterium. Taxonomy (GTDB): domain Bacteria; phylum Bacillota; class Clostridia; order Lachnospirales; family Lachnospiraceae; genus CAG-590. The sequence goes on from JAIDHZ010000047.1 coordinate 1,767, forward strand.
AAGTGCCAAATGTACAGGGATAATGCTTCCCTTTCATAAGGCGGACAAATCGGTTCTCCATCTCCTTTGCACTTGCTCTTGTAAATGTTATAATTAGGATATTGGCAGGAGAAACACCTGCCTCTTCTATTAGATATTTGATTCTATGAACCATTGCGGTGGTCTTGCCGCTTCCCGGTCCCGCCAGTGCCATCATTGGTCCCTTAACGTGACTGATTGCGGCAAGCTGTCCGCTGTTAAATTCTGTCATATTATTTTCCTTTATAGAAACTTCTATACTAATTTTGAAGCTTTTGAATACCGAGCTCAATGCGGCGTAACGATTCTTCCCTGCCTAATATATCCATAATTTCAAAAGCACCTCCTGGTGTCATCTGCTTACCGGATACAGCTATACGAACCGGCCATAATCCAGTTCCGTTTTTTATCCCTTTCTTTTCAATATAATCCATCAAAACATCATGAAGGTTATCTATATTCCAATTATCTACGTCCTTCAGGACTTCATACTCCTCACTAAGAATCTCCAAAGAATTTTCACTGTTTGTCTTCATTTTCTTATGGGTATACAATGCAATGTCATAATCCGGCAGCTCTTCAAAGAAATCAATGTGTTCCTTAATATCTGGAAACACTTCTATACGTGTCTTTACAAGCTTCAAAATTGCATCAATTTTAACATCCCTTGTAATCACTTCCTCCACATAAGGCAGTGCCTTTTCCTTAAAGGCATCAAAATCCATTGCCTTAATATATTCCCCATTCATCCAGCGAAGCTTCACTATATCAAACACAGCAGGCGATTTTGAAATATGATGATAATCAAAAGCCTCCACAAGCTCATCCAAAGAAAAAATCTCCTGATTATCCTCAGGACTCCAGCCAAGCAGCGCCACAAAGTTGACAACTGCCTCCGCCAAAAAACCCTGTTCAATCAAATCTTCAAAAGAGGAATGTCCGCTTCGCTTTGAAAGCTTCTGATGCTCCTCATTGGTTATGGTCGGACAGTGAATATAGACAGGAACGTCCCAGCCAAAGGCATGATACAAACGGTTGTATTTCGGAGAAGATGAAAGGTATTCCTGTCCTCTTACAACATGTGTTATTCCCATCAAATGATCATCCACCACATTTGCAAAATTATAGGTTGGATACCCATCTGATTTTACCAAAATCATATCATCAAGCTCTTTATTAGGAACTGTAATGGTTCCGTAAAGTACATCTTCAAAGCTCGTCTCACCATCTATTGGCACATTCTGCCTGATCACATATGGCATACCGGAAGCAAGATTCTCTTCAATCTCTTCCCTGCTAAGTCCAAGGCAATGCTTATCATACCTCCTGACACACTTGCCGTCTACAACCTCTTCTTTCAAATTATCCAGACGTTCTTTGTCACAAAAACAGTAATATGCCTCACCTCTGTCAATAAGTTTCTTTGCATATTCCAGATATATTCCCTGTGCCTGACGTTCACTTTGTATATACGGTCCTACACCGCCATCTTTATCCGGACCTTCATCATGCAGAAGCTTTGTGCCCTTCATTGTACGATAAATTATATCAACCGCACCCTCGCAAAGCCGTTCCTGATCCGTATCCTCTATTCTTAATATAAAATCTCCATTTTCATGCTTTGCCACCAAATAAGCATAAAGGGCCGTTCTCAAATTACCAACATGCATACGACCGGTTGGACTTGGTGCAAATCTGGTTCTAACCTTTCCCATAATTTCCCTCATTTTTCTTAATTATCTTATTAATTTCTGCCACAGCACTGCTTATATTTACGCCCACTGCCGCATGGACATGGGTCATTTCTACCGATTTTAG